>CAYOGU010000006.1:0-26650 GCA_964403345.1 uncultured Syntrophus sp.
CGAAATTTCCTTTTCTGCAAAAGACCTACATGACCCGAGAAGGCATTTGGTCCCGCGGTTACTGTGTATCGTGCATAGGCTTAGATGTGGGAAAATTGAGCGTTGTTTACAAATTTTGGGAGTAATCGTTCAACGAAATATTGTCTATGGATGGCTTGCTATGGTGAGCCTAACTATCCGTTAAATCGGCAGAATATAACTTACCAGTGTAAGCTGTCTTCCTTGTAAGTTGCTTTTCATGCAGTCCCAAAATTTGTAAACAACGCTCGTTTTTCTTACAGCTAGATGAAAAGGAAATTCTCGCCTATGTGGAGCACCAAGAAAAGGAAGACAACGGGCAACTGCAACTGATATTTTAGGCAAAGATGCCCCCGGCTCCTGCCGGAGGAGTGTCACTTTATCCCGATTCTCCTGAAGATATTTTAGCAGACTGATATTTGCGGCGGCGTCCTCGGAGGCCCGCCAGGCCTAGGAAGGTGCAGGCGGCCGCCAGGAGCCACATGACGCCGAACCCCCAGTGCTGGCTCACTACCCCCAGCAGGATGGCGCCGATGGAGATCCCCCCGTCGAAGCCCGTGAAGTAAGTGCCGGTAGCCAGGCCCCGCTGCTCCGGCCGGACCCGGTCGATGAGGAGGGCCATCGTCGCCGGCTGGGCCGTGCCGAACCCGAGGCCGAAGAGCGAGGCCGAGATCACGAAATGCAAAAAGCCCTGGGCCACGGGCAGGAGCGCCAGGGCCGTGGTCATCAGAAGGATGCCCGGGACGATGGCCACGGCACGGCCGTACCGGTCGGCCAGACGGCCGGCGAAGGTCCTGGAGATAAGCAAGGCGACGGCCTGCGCCATGAAGAAGAAACCGGGGTTCTGGAGGTCCCGCGATTGGGCGAAGATCGAGATGAAGGCGCTGATCGTTCCGAATCCCATGCCCATGCAGAGCGCCATCCAGGCCGTCGGCAGGGCGTCGACGGCCACGATGCCCGTGCGCCAGGACCAGGGCCGGTGTTCGGTTTTTGGGGGCTTTCGCCGCTCCCGCATGAACAGGGAGATGAAGAAGGCCGTAAAGGCCAGCCCTCCCGAGAAATAGAACAGGTACCGAAAGCCGGTCGCCCCGATGAGGATGAAGCCGACGACCGGCCCGACGATGAGGCCGAGGGCCTGCGCGGCAGCGAAGAGCCCCACGGCCTCCGCCCGCTGCCTGAGCGGGGCGATGTCGGCCACGTAGGCGTTGGAGGATGTGGTGTAGCAGCAAAGCCCGAAGCCGTTCACGAACCGGCCGAGCACCAGGGCCGGAATCGAACCGGCCAGGAGGTAGACGCAGCTCGCCAAACCGTAGCAGCAGGTCCCGATCAGGATCAGGGGGAGACGGCGCCAGGCGTCGGTCAGCCAGCCCACGAAGGGGCGGAAGAGAAGGGCCGTGAAGGCGAGGGCGCCGGTTACGAGGCCTGCGTCGGACTGGCTTCCCCCCATGCGGATGACATACACCGGGAGTGTGGCGACCAGCATCTGCATCCCGAATGCATTGGTGAAGTTGGCCAACGTCGCGAAGAGGAAGTCGGAGGTGAAGAGACGATCCTCGGCAATCCCGGCACCGGCTGCATCCCAGGAGTCGCCCCCATGGGCTGATCCCTTGCCCTCGTGCCCCGACTCCTTGGTCGCATTCATCATACCCAATGGCATCCCCTCTCGTTACAGCCGAAGCATGAATGGTTGGCTCTGAGACGTCGCCTTCACGGGGGGCGATGTACGCAGGTCCGGTTTCGCCTGTCAATGGATATTTTACGTTGAACCGATGGGATGACCGGGCGGCTGAAAATTAAGGACGGCTAACCTTATGGGCAGAGTCACCCCCTAAGAGGATTTATTGGCACAATTCGGTCAGACTTCTCCTGCACGCGTCAATTCAAAGAATCCTCCACCAAGGCGTACAACTTCGATTGGCATCCCTTTTGCTAAATCAGCCTGTAGCGCTTCTATCTCAAATTGATCTCGAACTGGGTGATAGAACATGGAATGGTTGACCTTTCTGAAGCGTTTTTCTCGATCTGCCTCGCCGTCCTGGCGTGATCGGCTGCATGCCGTTGCAGCCGAGCTTTCTGCAATTGCCTCCGGCACAGAGGGAGACTTCCTGATGATCGGCGGGAAGTTGCGGGATTTTTCCGTTCGGGCCAGAGAGCTCTCGCAGCTTTCCTCCGCCATCGCAGAGAGGATGGCCGGCGCGAAAATGAAGGACGCGATGGAAGGTCTTCAGGAGATCTTCTCTCGCATCAGACGCCTCGATGGAGAATCGGGTCTGGGAAAGGATCTCCTGACGACGATTCTGGAGAACTTCGGCCGCATCCAATCCCATCTGCTGTTCTTTGAGGGCGCAGTCAGACAACTCCATGCTCTCTGCAGTTTCATCCGAATCGAGAATGCGCGCTCCGGCCGCGGAGACACTGGATTCGACACGCTCTCCGACGACGTCATGGTCCTTGCCGGGAACATCAGATCCCAGTCTGTTCGCCTGCTGGATCACGTGAGCGTTCTCACAAACCTGATCAGCCACAATCTCGAGAAAATACACCACTTCGACGACCAGCAACACAGACAGGCTCGCCATATTCTTGACGATGCCGTCAATAATCTTTCTGCTCTGCGGGAAAAGTACGCCAATTCGACAGAAGCCATGAAGGCTTTCTCCGTTCACTGGAACCGGCTCTCCGGCAGCATCGGCGAAGTGGTGTCGGGCATGCAGTTCCATGACATCACCCGCCAAAGGATCGAACACGTCAGCGAGGCGCTGGCCGATCTGACGGAAACCAGCGCCATTCCAAAAAAGCGACACATGCTTCAGCTACGGCCCGCCCACCCCCAGAGCGACAGAAGAGACGCTGATTCCGCCCGGATGGACATCAGCCGGATCGGAGGCATTGTAGCCGCCTGTGAACTCCAGGCGGCCCAACTGAGTCACGCCCGGGACGAATTCGTCTCCGCGGTTCAAGCCATCATCGAGAACATCCGAGATATTGCGGACAATGTGGAAGGGATCTCCGAGGAAACGCTCCAACTCGCCGGTGCCACCGACGATGAAGGTCATTCCTTTCTCTCGATGCTCGACACGGGACTTGCTTCCCTGACGAGCGCCATTTCGAATTATGAAAGCGCCAATGACGAACTCACGGCGACCCTGGGACGGACGGTCGAAATGGTGGAGCGGATGTCGGAGTTTGTCACCCAGATCGAAAAAATCGGGATCGAAATGAGGATCATCGCCATCAACGCGTCCATCCATGCGGCCCACATCGGCGAGGAAGGTTTGGCCCTGGGTGTCCTGGCCGATGCGTTGCGTCCCCTGTCGCTGGAAACCTCACGGCAGATCAGCGCCATCTCCGGAACGCTCATGTCGGTCGTTGGCGTTTCCCGTGAATTCTCGGACAAACTCGGCCGCAACCATGAGAAGCAAATCGGCGATTCCAGTCGGATGACGGATCGTCTGGAGGCGACGATGGCGCTGCTCCGCGGTCTGGACAAGGATAACCTTTCGCTCCTGGAGCGTATCGGAGGGGAGGTCAAGGCTCTCCTGGCCGACATCGGCGCAGTCGCCTCGGCGATCCACGTCCACGAGAGGATCGACCAGACCATCGAAGGGGTCAATGCGATACTGGCCGGTGTAATGACCGAGATGCGCACGGCTCTCCCCGCCGGCATCCAGAAAGAGAGTCGGCCGATTCTGCAGGATGGGGCGAACCGATACACGATGGATAAGGAAAGGGAGATTCACCGGATGGTCGCCTCCGGGGCGGATCCACTGATGGCCAGGGGGCGCCAAGAGGGACCCGTCCGGGCGACAAAGACCGACAAGGTTTCGGAGACCAGCAAGGGTGTGCAAGGGGATGCGCTGCCGGTCCAGCCCAACCCGGACGGGGCAAGCAAAGCAAAGCAGGAAGATCTCGGCGATAACGTGGAGCTTTTTTAAGGAGGAAGGGAATGGAGGCAGGAACCGGAGAAAAGGACCGGACAAGAGTGCTGGCGCTCGAAGGGTCGCTGGACATTCAGCGGGCTTCTGAATTGAAGGGGACTCTGTTGAATGCGCAGGACAGCGCCGGGCATCTGCTGTTGAATTTCGCAGGCGTCACGGGCGCGGATGTCTCCGGTCTTCAGCTGTTCTGCGCGGCGCACCGGAGGGCGGCAAAATTGAACAAGCTGTTGACGCGGACGGTGGATGACTCGGAGGCTTTCCGTCAAGCCGTCAAGGACGCCGGGTATGAGCGGGGCCAGGCCTGCCCGTTCGGGCGCGATCAGGACTGTTTATGGAGGAGAGGATAATTCATGGGCAAGATCATTATGACGGTGGATGACTCGGCCAGTGTTCGCCAGATGGTCGGGTTCACGCTGAGGGATGCGGGATACGAGGTCATAGAGGCGTCGGACGGCCGGGATGCGCTTGCCAAGCTGAACGGCAAGACCGTGCAGATGGTCATCACCGACCTGAACATGCCCAACCTAGACGGCATTGGGCTGATCCGATCCCTGCGGGGCTCGGCGGCCTACAAGTTCATCCCGATCATCATGCTTACGACCGAATCCCAGGCGGATAAGAAACAGGAGGGAAAAGCGGCCGGGGCAACGGGCTGGATCGTGAAGCCCTTCAAACCGGACCAGCTTCTGTCGGTGGTCAGGAAGGTGCTCGGATAATGGACAAGCATCAGGCAGCTTTCAAGGAAGAGGCCTACGAACTCCTCGGAGAACTGGAAACAGCCCTGATGGCGCTGGAGGAGAACCCCAAGGACGACGAGCTGATCGGGCGGGTCTTTCGGGCCATGCACACGATCAAGGGGTCCGGCGCCATGTTTGGTTTCGACGCCATCGCGGCGTTTACGCACGACGTGGAGACTGTCTTCGATCTCGTCCGGAATGGTCGGGTCGCGGTTTCCCGGGAACTGATCGACCTGACCCTCCTGGCCCGCGACCATATCCACCGGCTCCTCGACGGTCGGGAGGACGACGGCAATCAGGAGGCTGAAGCAGCGCAGATCGTCGCCCGGTTCCGGCAGTTCCTGCCCGGCGCGAAAAACGGCGACCCGGGCCAGGATGGTCCCGAGGCGCAGGCGGCCGTCCCGTTCACTGGAAGCGGCACATCCCCGCCGGAAAACGGCGGGTCGGGCACCTACCGGATCCGCTTCCGACCCGCTCCGGGGATTTTCGCCACGGGGAACAATCCCGTGCGGATTCTCGATGAACTGCGCGAGCTGGGTCCCTGCCGCATTGTGGCCCACACGGACGCTGTACCGTCTCTGGACGAGATAGACCCGGAGTCCTGTTATACCTATTGGGACATCCTCCTCACCTCGGCCAAGGGACTAAACGCCGTTCAGGATGTGTTCATCTTCGTCGACGATGCCGTGGAATTAGAGATCGAACCCATTGATGCCGAGGACAATTGGGACAAGAAGATCGGCGAGATCATGGTGGAGCGTGGCGATGTGGCTCCGGAAGACCTGGCCAGGGTCCTCTCCGAGCGCAAACGGATCGGAGAACAACTGATCGACAAGGGACTCGTCCTGCCGGGGAAGGTCGAGGCGGCCCTTGCGGAGCAGGAACACGTCAGGGAGATTCACAAGGAAAGGCAGATTGCGGAGGCAGCCGCCAGCATCCGCGTGGCCGCCAGTCGGCTGGACGTCCTGGTCGACCTTGTGGGTGAGCTGGTGACCGTGCAATCGCGGCTGACCCAGACCGCATCCCGTCTGCACGATCCCGGCTTGCTGCTCGTCGCCGAGGAGGTTGAGCGGCTGACGGAAGAACTGAGGGACAATACGATGAGTATCCGTATGCTTCCCATCGGATCGACCTTCAGCAAGTTCAAGCGTCTCGTCCGGGATCTTTCCGCAGAATTGGGAAAGGAGGTCGTCTTCCTGACGGAAGGGGCGGAGACAGAGCTTGACAAGAACGTGATCGAGAAACTCAACGATCCCCTTGTCCACCTGATCCGTAATTGTATCGATCACGGGATCGAGCGGCCGGAAGCGAGAACGGCGGCGGGAAAACGCGCGCAGGGCGTCGTCCGGCTGACCGCCGAACACTCCGGTGCTTCCGTGCTCATCCGTGTCGAGGATGACGGGTCCGGGCTCGACGCAGAGGCAATTCGTGCCAAAGCCTTGGAAAAGCGTTTGATCTCTCCGGAGACGGCGCTTGCGGAGAAGGATCTTTTCAACCTGATCTTCGCCCCGGGCTTTTCCACGGCCAAGACGGTGACGAACATCTCCGGCCGGGGAGTGGGAATGGACGTGGTGAAACGGAGCATAGACGCCTTGCGGGGCACGATCGAGATCGCGAGCCAACGGGGCGTGAGGACCACGATCACCCTCAAGCTGCCCCTGACCATGGCGATCATCGACGGCCTACTGGTGAGGATTGGACAGGGTTACTTCATTCTCCCCCTTGCCACGGTGGAAGAGTGCGTGGAGTTGACACTGACAGACATCAGGGAAGCACACGGCCGGGACCTTGCCAATGTTCGCGGTGAGCTGGTCCCCTACATCCCGCTCCGTCAGCGGTTCGGGATCGGAGGGACGCCGCCGGTCATCCAGCAGATCGTCACCACCCGCGTGGACGGCAACCGCATCGGTTTGGTCGTGGATCAGGTGATCGGCCAGCATCAAGCGGTGATCAAGCCCTTGGGGCAGTTCTACCAGGGGGTGGAAGAAGTGTCCGGGGCCACGATCCTGGGAGATGGCACGCTGGCCCTGATCTTGGATATTCCGAAGATCGTCCAGCGTTCCGAAGAGGAGGGAAAATGATCGTCGGAATCGACAAGATCTTCTCGGCCGATGAACTGACCGTCGTGGAAACCGCGGGGACCGGTTTCTCGGTTGAGTAGGACCGGCGGATAATTGAGAAAAGTGCCGAGCGGGCGATTGGCCCGTTCGGCGTTGGAGACGGAAGAGGATAACATCATTCGGGAGGGGATCATGAGATTAAGGGACTGGAGTATTTCGAAGAAGATCATGGGGATTTCGATTTTCACCATCATCCTGATTTTGTTGGGGATGGTTTTGTACTTCCTTCCGTTCGTCGAGAAGAAGCTGATGGATGAGAAGAAAATTGCCACGCGGAGCGTGGTCGATGTGGCCTATACCACGGTGGCATCGTACGAGGCCAAGGTCAAGAGCGGCGAATTGAAACCGGACGAGGCGAAGAAGAAGGCATTGGCGGCGGTGAAGGCTCTGCGCTACGACAAGAACGAGTATTTCTGGATCAACGACCTTCAGCCTAGAATGGTCATGCATCCCCTGAAGCCCGAACTGGACGGCACGGATGTATCGAACGACAAAGACGCCAACGGCAAATTGATATTTGTCGAATCAAGCAGGGTTGCCAAGGAAACGGGCGCCGGGTTTGTGGAGTATATGTGGCCCAAGCCCAATGAAACGAAACCATCGCCGAAGCTGTCCTATGTGAAGCTGTTCGGGGAGTGGGGGTGGGTCATCGGCAGCGGCATATACGTGGATGATGTCAATGCCGAGATATCGAATATGCGCTACCGGATCATTGGAGCGACCGTGATCATCGCGGTCCTGGTCCTGGTGCTTGTCTTTTTTGTTGTGCGGGCGATCAGGCGATCCCTGAGCCAGGCCGTTGACGCGGCCAACAAGCTGGCCGAGGGGAACCTCGATGTGTCCATGACCACGACTTCGAAGGACGAGACCGGCCAACTGTTGGCTTCAATGAAGATCATGGTGGAGAGCATGCGTGCGTCCGTTGCCTCCCTGGAGAAGATTGCGGAGGGCGATCTGGGCGTGGAGGTTCATCTGCGGTCCGAGAAGGACACCCTCTCCAAAAGCATGAAGACCATGGTGGAGAAGCTCCGGAGCATCGTGGGCGAGGTGAAGGTGGGCGCGGACAACGTGGCCTCTGGGAGCCAGCAGTTGAGCGTCACCGCGGAACAGATGTCTCAGGGTGCCACGGAGCAGGCGGCCGCGGCGGAAGAGGCTTCCTCGTCGATGGAGCAGATGTCCTCGAACATCAAGCAAAACGCCGACAATGCCCAGCAGACGGAGAAGATGGCGCTCAAGGCGGCGGGCGATGCGAAGGAGGGCGGCGACGCAGTGGCGGAGACGGTCCATGCGATGAAGGAGATTGCAGGCAAGATCATGATCATCGAGGAGATTGCGCGTCAGACGAACCTCCTGGCGCTCAACGCGGCCATCGAGGCGGCCCGGGCCGGGGAGCACGGGAGGGGATTTGCCGTGGTGGCCTCGGAGGTGCGCAAGCTTGCCGAACGGAGCCAGACCGCGGCGGCGGAGATCAGCAAGCTCTCCGCGAGCAGCGTCGAGGTGGCGGCGAAGGCGGGCGAGATGCTGACGAAGATCGTCCCCGACATCCAGAAGACGGCCGAGCTGGTCCAGGAGATCAGTGCGGCGAGCAACGAGCAGAATACGGGCGCGGACCAGATCAACAAGGCGCTCCAGCAGCTCGACCAGGTGATCCAGCAGAACGCGAGCGCTTCGGAGGAGATGTCCTCCACCTCGGAGGAACTTGCCTCCCAGGCGGAGCAGCTCCAGAGCGCGATTTCCTTCTTCAAGATCGGGGAGGGAGGTGCCTCGACAACCGCAGCGATACTGAAGTCGGCTGCATCGGTCCACAAGGTTGAGGTGGCGCACATGGGCTCGACGAAGAAACAGATTGAGCTTTCGGCGAGGCGCAAGGCCGATGGGAAATCAGCGGGTTTGACCCTTGAGATGGGCAGCGGCGACCGCGACCGGCACGATGCCGAATTCGAGCGCTATTAGGCAAGGAGGCTGGCCATGAGTCAAACGGAAATTACGGAAACGACCCAGTACCTGAGCTTCAAGCTAGACGAGGAGGTTTTTGCCCTCGACATATGGAAGGTCAGGGAAGTGCTCGACTACACCGAGATCACCAAAGTTCCCAAGACTCCCGATTTCATGAAGGGGGTGATCAACCTCCGGGGCGGCGTGGTTCCGGTGGTGGACATGCGGCTGAAGTTCGGGCTTCCGGAAGCCGAGAAGACGGTCAATACCTGCATCATCATCATCGAGGTCACGGTCGATGGCGAGACCACCTTGCTGGGAGTCCTGGTCGACTCGGTCCAGGAGGTATTGGACCTTGAACCCGGGCAGATCGAACCGGCGCCGCGGATTGGGACGCGGCTCCGGACGGATTTCATCAAGGGGATGGGGAAGCGAGACAATTGCTTCCTGATGATCCTCGACATCGACAAGATCTTCTCGGCCGATGAACTGGCCGTCGTGGAAAACGCAGAAACGATGGTAACAACGGGCGAAAACACGATGCCGTCATAACCAAGGGCTTCAGGGAGCGCCGGGCGCTCGCAACGCGCCCGGCGCTTGCGGCTTGTCGAGAGAGGGCCGCCTTAACAGCTTGATTTCATGATGCCATCAGCAATGACCGTACAAGCGGATCGGCAACAGCCACGGTGCGAAACCGATAAACCGGATACCCTGTCGCGGAAAGATTTCCAGCGCCTGAGTGCTTTCATCCACACCGAATGCGGCATCAAAATGCCCGAGGCCAAAAAGGTGATGCTTGAAGCGCGGTTCCAGAAGCGGCTTCGCATTCTCGGGATACCCTCCTTCGCCGATTATGTCGAATACCTCTTCAGCCCGCACGGCATGGAATACGAACTGCACAACATGATCGACGTGGTGACTACCAACAAGACCGACTTCTTCCGGGAGCCGCCGCACTACGATTTTCTCGTCCAGAAGGCGCTGCCGGCGATCCTGGAGTCGATGGGGGCGGCGCCCCAGAGGAGGCTCGCGATCTGGAGCGCCGGCTGCTCGACGGGAGAGGAGCCCTACACCCTTGCCATCGTTCTCAGCGAGTATATCGAGCGGCACCCGGGCCCCGATATAAACTGGTCCATCCTCGCCACGGACATTTCGACCCGGGTCCTAGAGAAGGCGAAACTCGCGATTTTTGAAACTGAGCGGATCGCGCCGATTCCCGATCCTCTGAAGCGGAAATATCTTATGAGGAGCAGGGATAAAGACAAGGACCTTGTCCGTATTGTTCCCGAGCTGCGACAGAGGGTGTCGTTTCGCCGTCTCAATTTCATGGACGAAGATTTCGGATTACGGGAAAAGATGAGCGTCATCTTCTGTAGGAACGTGATCATCTACTTCGACCGTCCCACCCAGACGAAACTGATCAATAAATTCTGCCGCCAGTTGACGCCCGGGGGATATCTCTTCCTGGGCCACTCGGAAACACTTCACGGGCAGGATGCGCCATTGGATCAGGTGGCGCCGACAGTGTACAGGAAACCCGCATGATTCATGAAAAGGGGAAACTGCCCGTCATCTTTTTAAAACCCGGGGAACTCTATATCGGCGACCAGCCTGGGATCGTGACCACGGTGCTCGGCTCCTGTGTGTCTGTGACGCTCTACAGCCCGCGGAACAGAACAGCGGCCATTTGTCACGGCATGATGCCCCGGTGGGGTGAACCAGAGCGATGCAAGGGTCCCCATGCGGAGCGGTTCAAATACGTCGACTATGCCGTCCGATATATGATGGAAGCCTTCCGGTCGTTCGGAATCAAGCCCTGCGAGATCGAGGTCAAGCTCTTTGGCGGGGCGAACCTGCTTTCATCGGCCGATGACGGGGGGCAACACGTCTCCATAGGACGGCAGAATGTCAGCACGGCCCTGGAAGTGATGAACGAAGAGGGATGGATCATCGCCAGGAGGGACGTCGGGGGGACGCAAGGCCGAAAACTCCACTTTTATCTCCATACGGGCGAGGTATTCGTGAAGAAGCTCGAAGCTTCCGAGCATTCCGGCATCATGATGCTTTAGACGGAGGCCGGCGGACCCCGTCGCCGGAGAAGGGACACGGTCGACGGCCCCCAACTTGACGGGTCGGTAAAGCCGGTGAGGAGGGGATCGAAAGAAGAACGCCGAGATGCCGAACAGGGCGATCGGCATTCAGGATAATACGCAAAACAGGATATCCATGGATAAGATCAAGGTTCTCATCGTTGACGATTCGGCGGTCGTCCGCCGGACGCTTGCCGATATCATTGCGTCGGATCCGCAGATGACGGTGATGGGCGTGGCCGCCGACCCCTATATCGCTGCCGAAAAGATGCGGCATGAGGTTCCCGATGTCATCACCCTCGACGTCGAAATGCCGCGCATGGACGGGCTGACCTTTCTGCACAAGATCATGAGCCAGCATCCTATCCCGGTGGTGATGTGCTCGAGCCTGGGCGAAAGCGGCTCCGAGACGGCGCTCAAGGCCCTGGAATACGGGGCCATCGACGTCATCCAGAAGCCGCGCCTGGGCATGAAGCAGTTCCTGGAGGAATCGCGGATCCACATCTGCGACGCCGTGAAGGCGGCGGCCCTGAGTCGGTCGAAGAAAAAGCCTGCAGTGCCCATGCACTGCGTGGAACCCAAGCTGACCGCCGACGCGGTCCTGGCGAAACCGACCTCCAAAGCCATGATCGAGACCACCGAGAAGGTGGTCGTAGTCGGGGCCTCCACCGGCGGCACCGAGGCGCTTCGGGTCTTTCTCGAGGCTTTGCCCCCCGATACCCCTGGCATCGTCATCGTGCAGCACATGCCGGAGAATTTCACGGCGGCTTTCGCAAAGCGGCTGAACAGCATCTGCCGGGTATCGATCAAGGAAGCAGTTGACAACGATACGGTTATCCGGGGGCGGGTGCTGATTGCCCCCGGTAACCGGCACCTGCTGCTGAAACGAAGCGGGGCCAAGTATTACGTTGAGATCAAGGACGGGCCCCTGGTCAGCCGACACCGTCCCTCCGTTGACGTCCTGTTCCGTTCCACGGCCCGTTATGCGGGGAAGAACGCTATTGGCGTCATCATGACCGGTATGGGGGACGACGGGGCCCGGGGCATGGCAGAGATGAAGGAAGCCGGTGCATACACCATCGCCCAGGACGAGGCCTCCTGCATCGTGTTCGGCATGCCGGCCGAGGCGATCAAACGGGGCGCGGTCGACAAGGTCCTTGCCCTGGGGCAGATCGCCGCGACAGTCCTGAGGCTTTGCGATACGTAGGCCCCGTCTTCCGGCGTCGGGCGTTTCCATGAAAGGCTTATGGGCTGCCGATAACACGGATGCTTTTCGCCACCCTCCCGTGGATCTCGTCC
The DNA here is from genome assembly GCA_964403345.1 of uncultured Syntrophus sp. Classification (GTDB taxonomy): domain Bacteria; phylum Desulfobacterota; class Syntrophia; order Syntrophales; family UBA5619; genus JAKAFS01. Next base: position 12,138 of record CAYOGU010000006.1, read on the forward strand.
GGGGTGCCCTTCAGGACGGCGAAGGGGACCGGGTCGGGGTGTTTCTCGGCGCAGATCTGCCTTTACGGATCTTCTGCAGATCCGGGAATGGATCGATAGCGGGATTCCCGCCTCCTAGGCATGCCTCCTCTCTCCCCGGGATTTTCTCAGGTTCTTCCTGATCTCTTTCCTCTTCAGGGCCGCCCTCAACCGGTTCGTTTTGCCTCTCTGCTTCATATGCGGTTCCTTTCTCTGAACATGGGATTTCCGAAACAGCCAACACTGTTTCCATATCAAATCGGGGCCTTCCTGTCCACGGCGTCTTTTGGGGTCGGCGCGGGCCGGAGAAGGCCCGCGCCGATGCCAAGGGATGCCCCGGGGGAGTCTCTCGTTTTTTCATTGACACATCCGGCCATTATCTATAGGTAAGGACGATAAAAAGAGATGGGAGGTCGTCACATGAAAAGATTCGTGCTCGTTCTCTCCGTATTTTTGTTGCTGGCCGGTTTCTCCATCGCCCCCTCATGGGCCGCTGAAAATGTCAAGATCGGCGCCGCCTTCGCCCTGTCCGGAAGCATCGCCGTCTACGGCGAGGGATTCAGGAAGTGCGTGGATCTCGCCGTGGAGGAGATCAATGCTAAAGGAGGCATCAAGGGGAAGAAGATCGAGATGGTCTATGAGGACAATAAGAGCAATCCCAAGGACTGCGTTTCGGCGGTCCGCAAATTGATCACCATCGACAAGGTTCCCGTCCTCTTCGGACCTGCCGGGAGCTCAAATTTCATGGCTGCGGCGCCGGTGGCTCAGGAAAGCAAAGTGGTCATGCTGTCGGCCCAGGGGACTGCGGAAAAACTTACCCAGGCCGGCCCCTACATCTTCCGGATCATCCCCTCCAACTCCAAGCAGGGACAGCGGCTGGCAAAGCTGGCCTTCGAGATGGGGTATCGTCAACTTCCGGTCATGTACATCAACAACGACTGGGGATTGGACCTCAAGGACGGATTCGTGACCAGCTTCAAGAAGATGGGCGGCGTTGTGACGGACATCATCCCCTTTGATGAGAAGAAGACGGATTACCGCACCGAACTGTTGCGGGCGGGCAAGGACAATCCCAAGGCCATCGTCAACCTGACCTACATCAATGAGGGGGCGGTGCAGTTCAAGCAGGCCTACGAAATGGGCATCAAGACCCAGTGGCTCTGCGGTTCCGCAGCCCGGGCCCCCAAGATGGTCGAACTGGCCGGCAAGGCCGCCGAGGGCGTCATGGGAACCTATCCTTCCGTACCCCAGGATACCGAGGAATACAAGACGTTCAAGGCCGCCTACCAGAAGAAATACGGCGATGATAAGATTCCCATCTTTGGCGACTACAACTACGACATGGTGTATCTCACGGCCAAGGCCGTGGAAAAGGGAGGCTATACGGCGGACGGCATCCGCACGGCCCTGCCGGCGGTTTCCAAGGGTTACCGAGGTGCCACCGGGGATAAGACCTTCGATGAGAACCGGGGAATGGAGCATGCCGATATCGGCATCTGGATCGTCAAAGGCGGCAAGATCGAGGACCATAAGAAGTAGAGACCCCTCGGAATTTCGGTCTGCGTGTTCATAAAACGGTAAAGGCAGGCTGTTCAAAAACGGTCAGATGCAAGGCGTAGGAATCGAAGCGCGGGTCGTAGGGAATACGGCAAGCGATATGGGTTGCAGCGCGGAAGATGACCGTTTTCGACAGCCTGTTGGCTGAAAATGGATTCGATCCCCTACTACCTGCAAACCCTGCTCAACGGGGTCCTGGCTGGCAGCATTTACGCCCTGTTCGCTATGGGGCTGACCCTGATTTATGGGGTCCTCAACTTCGTCAATTTTGCCCATGGCGAACTGATCATGTGGGGGGCCTATTTCCTTTATCTGGCCATGGCGGAACCCCTCGCCCTGCCCCTCTGGGCCGCCGTGCCCCTGGCCCTGGCGATGACGGCGCTCCTGGGGGCGGCGATGGACTTTGCCGTGTTCCGGCCTCTGCGGAGGGCCGACCGTCTGACCCTCCTCATTGCCGCCATCGGCCTGTCTTTTTTCCTCCGCAACGCCGCCCAGCTCTTCTGGGGGGCCCAGGTCAGGACCTATGGGTTCGAGATCCGGCAGGGGTACCGGTGGCTTGGCATGACCCTGACCCCGCAGCAGCTGGCCATCATCATCATCGCCCCTGTCTGCATCTTCGGCGTTTATCTGCTCTTCTTCAAGTCCCGGACGGGCAAGTCCATGCGCGCCCTGGCCGACGACCTCGATCTGTCCAGGATCTCCGGCATCTATGCGCAGAAGGTCATCCTCTCGGCCTGGCTGGTTTCGTCACTCCTGGCCGGGGTCGGCGGTATATTGCTGGCCCTGGACACCAATCTCCACCCGGAGATGGGGGTGGTCAATCTCATCAAGGCCTTTGCGGCGACCCTGATCGGCGGTGTGGGAAATCTCTGGGGGGCCCTGATCGGCGGCCTCATCATCGGACTGGCGGAAAATATCGCCGTCATGTTCATCTCCCCGGGTTACAAGGATGCTGTGGCTTTCGTCATCATGGTCCTCATCCTCCTGGCCCGGCCCTACGTCGTCGTCGGCAGGAGGACGGACTGATGGACCTTCTGCTTCACTTGGCCGTGATCGTCGCCATCTACAGTATCTTCGCCATCAGTTTGAACATCGAAATCGGCTATACGGGGCTGTTCAATTTCGGTCATGTCGCTTTTTTTGCCATCGGAGCCTATGCCTCGGCCCTCTTGAGCCTCCATGGCGTGTCCTTTTCCATTGCCCTTGTGGCTGGCGTCGCCTGCGCCGGCGTGGGCGGATTCATCATCGGACTTCCCGCGCTCAAACTGCAGGGCGACTATTTCGGGATCGCCACCCTCGGATTTGCGGAAATCGTCCGCATGATCCTCCAGAACCAGGTGGAGTGGACGAAAGGTCCCATGGGGCTTCCCGGCATTCCCAGGCCAGAGATCCTTTCCTGGCGTTTCGACACCCTTCCGGCCTACCTTCTCCTCTCCCTGGCGGCCCTCCTCCTGACGTTTCTCGTCATTGGCTTTCTGGCGCTGAGTCCCTTCGGCCGGGTTCTCAGGGCGGTTCGGGACGACGAGACAGCGGCGGCCATCCTCGGCAAGAATCCCTTTGCCTACAGGATGGATTCTTTCGTGATCGGTTCCGCCTTCGCCGGGCTGGCCGGGGTGCTCTGGGCCCATTTCATCACCTTTATCAGCCCCGGAGATTTCACCCTCACCGAAACGATCCTGGTGCTCCTGATCGTGGTTTTGGGCGGCAAGGGCACCCTGTGGGGGCCGGTCGCCGGGGCGGTGGTCCTGATCTTTTTTCAGGAATCCATCCGCTTCCTGCGGTTGCCTCCCGAATGGAGCGGCATCCTGGGGCCGCTGCAACAGATGGTCTTCGGCCTGCTCTTGGTCATCCTGATGATCTTCAAGCCCGAAGGGTTGATCCGAGAAAGGGGGAGGGAACCCGTTGATCGAGATTAAGAACGTTACGAAATCCTTCGGGGGGACGCGGGCGGTTTCCGATTGCTCCCTCAGCCTCGCGGGGCTCAAGATCGCCGGGCTGATCGGTCCCAACGGCAGCGGCAAGACGACGCTCTTCAATCTCATCACCGGTCTGATCCGTCCGGACCGCGGCGAGATCACCCTCCAGGGGCAACGGATCGACGGCCGGATGCCTCACCGCCTGGCGGGCCTGGGCCTGATCCGGACCTTCCAGCTCTCCCGTGTCTTCCCCCGTCTGACCGTCATGGACAATATGCTGCTGGCCCCTCAGGGGCAGGCAGGGGAACGTTTATGGTCCCTCTTGCTCCGCTTTCCCAGGGTCCGCAGGGAAGAGGGGGCGAACTGGGAAAAGGCCTGCGAACTCTTGGACATGTTGGGAATCCTTCACCTCCAGGATCAGTTTGCCGGCACTCTGTCCTACGGTCAGCAGAAGCTTCTGGAACTTGGCCGGGCCGTCATGGCAGAACCGCAGATGATCCTCCTGGACGAACCTACGGCAGGGATCAATCCCCGCCTCATCCAGACGATGATCGACATGATCCTGAAAATGCGGGCGCGGGGACAGAATTTCTTCATCATCGAACACAACATGGACGTGGTGGTGGAGCTCTGCGAGCGGATCTTTGTCCTCGATCATGGGGAAAAAATTGCCGCTGGATCGCCCCGGGAGATCCAGAACGATCCCCGGGTCATTGAGGCCTATTTGGGATGAATGGCATCGAGGGAAGAGAGATTCATGCCGGCTATGGGAAGATCGAGGTCCTCCACGGGGCCTCCGTGCGGGCCGGTCAGGGAGAGATCGTCTGCATCATCGGTCCCAACGGCTCGGGGAAGTCCACCCTTCTCAAGTCCCTCTTCGGTCTGATCATGCCGCGCAAAGGGGCGGTCCTCTTAGACGGACGGGATGTGACGCGCCTTTCCCCGGAGGAGAAGGTCCGTCTCGGCATTGCCTTCGTTCCCCAGGGGAGGAATGTCTTTGCATCCCTCACGGTCCGGGAGAATCTGGAGATGGGGGGGACTCCCCTGGATAATGAACGGGAGGTGCGCCGGGCGATTGAATCGGTCTTGGAGGCCTATCCCCTCCTGAAGGACAAGCTGCGTGACCAGGCGGGAAACCTCTCCGGAGGGGAAAGGCAGCTTCTGGCACTTGCCCGGGCCGACATGATCCAAGCCAAGGTGATCTTGATGGACGAGCCCTCGATCGGCCTGGCACCGAGGATGATCGAAGAGGTCTATGAACAGATCCTGACGATCAATGCCAAGCGGGGCGTCACCTTCCTGATCGTTGAACAGAATGCCCGCAAGGCCCTGAGCACGGCCCATCGGGGTTATGTCCTCGATCTCGGCGTCACCTGCATTGAAGACACCGGGGCCGGCCTCATCGACAACGAACAGGTTAAGAAACTCTACCTGGGCGGATAACCAACGCGGAGGCCGGGCCCAGGCAGCGGGGTTTTCCGGAGGATGTCATTGACAAGGCCGGAGGCGCTGTCTATACTTCTTCCCACCTAATCAGGATCTTAGGCGCGCAACGGTGCCGCCGGCGGCTGGCGAGGCGAGCATGGGGGATCGGGATACCAATCGGGTTACAGGGAAAGAGGGTCGCAGAGGCTGGGGATGGTTTCTGGCCCTTTTCGCGACGGTCCTCCTTTGGGGCGTCGGTTCGGCATTCGCCCAGGGTCCCCCCGCACTCCGTCTGGAGCCAGGCCGATCCTATTCCTTGAGTCCCCACCTTCAGATCTACGAGGATAGCAGCGGGGCCCTGTCGCTGGAACAGATCATGGCCCCGGAAGTCCAGGGAAAGTTTATCCCGAACCCGGACACCGACGCAGAAGTCAATTTCGGATACAGCCGGTCGGCGTACTGGATGAAGTTTTCCCTGATCAACGACGGGCAGAGTGGGGACGGGTGGCTCTTGCATCTGGCCTATCCGCTCGTGGACGAGGTAGCCCTGTACTGGAGAGGCGTGAAGGGTCCTGTCCAGGCGGTGCACACCGGGGACGGCAGGCCCTTCGCGGAGCGGCCCTTGGTCCACAGGGACTTCGTTTTTCCCTTGGACCTTCCGCGCGGAGAGACGTGCGAGTTCTTTCTGAGGATCAAGACCGATGGGGACACCTCCTTTCCCCTGACGATCCTCCCCCGCGGGGCATTCCAGACCGAGGAACAGCATGCCCTGCTCCTGATGGGGATCTACTACGGCCTGACCCTCTCCATGTGCCTCTTCAACCTGTGGCTCTTCTTTTCCGTCCGGGACAGGGTTTACCTCTACTACGTGCTCTGGACCCTGTCCTATATGGTGATCCAGGCCACGATGAACGGGATCGCCTATCAGTACCTCTGGCCCGGTTCTCCCTGGTGGGAAAGCAAGGTCATGCCCTCTACGATGGGCTTGGCCGTGGTCGGGATGACCGTGTTCACCCTGGAATTCATGAAACGCTCCTCGCCCCACCGCTTCCTGCGCTGGGCGCTCAAAGGTTGCGGGGCGGCCGGGTTTTTGTTCATGCTGGGTTCCCTGCTGATGCCCAATCAGTTGGCCCTGAAAGTGACCTCGGCCTTGTTCCAGGTGTCGATCGTCGTGATCCTCATGACCGCAGTCATCGGCTGGCTCTCGGGTTTCAGGCCCGCGCGCCTGTTCACCCTGGGATGGATTTCCATGCTGCTGGGGCTCTTCATCGGGACCAGTCGCACCTGGGGATGGCTGCCGATCAACTTCTGGACCATGTACGGAAACCAGATCGGTTCGGCCATCGAGGTCGTGCTCCTGTCTCTGGCCCTGACCGACCGGGTGCGGGCCATCGACCGGGAGCGTGTGCTCCTCAAGGAAAGTCAGGAGGTCTATCGCCATCTTTCGATCACTGACGGGCTGACCGGCCTTTACAACAAGCGGTGCCTCGAGGAGAGCCTGCGGAGGGAAACCACCCGGGCAAAGGAGAGCGGCCATGACCTGTCGCTGCTCTTTCTGGATGTGGACAACTTCAAGGCTTTCAACGATACCTACAGCCACCCCATGGGGGACGTGGTCCTGCAGCGGCTCAGCGAGGTGATCCGGGAGAATATCCGCGAGGCGGACTCCCCCTTCCGGTACGGGGGCGAGGAATTCATCGTCCTTCTGCCGGGAACGAACCTCGCCGGCGGATTCCATGTGGCCGAGCGCATCCGCCTGTACTTCCAGTCCATCGTTTTCCGTCCCGAGGGGGAAAAAGCGGTGATCTCCACAGTGAGCGTCGGTCTGACCTCCTATAAGCACGGGGAGAGCCCCGAGGATCTTCTGGCGAGGGTGGACAAGGCCCTCTACCAGGCCAAACGGGAAGGAAAGAACCGGACGGTCGTCGTCGATCTGTAGGCGGGTATGGGGCCCCATCAGTGTTCAGGCGGCCCGGCAGGAAAGATCGCTGTCAGAATCCGAGGATCTTGTGGCAACGCCGGCAGGGATGGGGCGGGGCGGGCATAGGCTCTGCGGTCGCGCTTCGCATCCGGTACCGGTCGATCAGGGCGTCGTAGAGTTCCTGGAACCACTTTTCACGCCGGGCGAAGCACCCCCTGAAATCGGAATAGGCCTCACTCTGCCAGATCGTTTCGAACCCCTCGCTCAAGACGTTCCCGAAGGTCACCCTCTCGGTGGGATAGTCTTGTCCCTGAAAGAGGTGTGTGAAGGGTTTGGAGATAGGCGGGTTGAGATAGACGCAGGGGGACAAGTCGCCCTGGACCGAGATGTAGAGGTTGCGCAGGGGATTTTCGGAGCAGACGGCCACGTCGCGGGGGGTCATGACCGGCCGTTTGAGACGGATGTTCCCCTTCTTGGCCAGCCGCTCCGCCTCCTGCAGGTAGCCTTCGTATTCCGGGTTGGGACTGTCCGCAAAGACCTTCTGTTCATCCTGCCAGGCGGTGGTCACCAGGGCGATCTGGATCAGGATCACATCCTCGATCTTCAACTCCCCCGCCAGCCGGATGAGTTGCGGGACCTCGTGGATGTTGCTCTTGAGCAACAGGTAGACGATGTGCAGCCGGGGGATCGTCCGTCCAAGACGGGCCTTGGTTCCCTGGAGGAGCCGGATATGGCCCGTGATCTGATCGAGATCGGAATGGACGCGGATGGCGTTGTGGGTCCGCGGGGTCGCCCCGTTGAGGGAAAAACCGATGAAGTCCGGTCCGGCCTCGACCAGGTCGTTGATGTAGGCCTCGTTCAGGGTCTTGCCGCTGGTGACGAAACCGACCCGGGAACCTGCCTCGTGGACCAGACGGATGCAGGGGATCAACTGCGGGTGGAGCAGTGATTCCCCCCAGCCCTCCAGAACCACGGCCTCCACGTTCCGGAAGTGGGGGGCGAGTTTCCGGAAATCGTCGAAGGCCATATCCTGCCGAGTCTCGTTGGGGTGTCCCTCCCGGCAACACATCCGGCAGCTGAGCGGGCAGCGGGTGGTGAGCTCGATCTGCCAGGCCGAAAAGGGCTTCCCCCGAGTCCCGAAGAAGAGGCGCTTCCAGAATGACGATTTCATCCCATCAACCCCCTCAGGAAGGATTCGAATACCGACGGCGGTCTAACCTGGAAGCTCAGGAATTCGTGATTCGGGGATGCCTCGCCTCCCCATTTCCCCTTGAAGAAGGCGATCCCCTCGTTGATCCCCAGCCCCAGATTGGCGGCGCTCTTGCCTCGTTCCTGCGTCCCCCGCAGCAGGGCGTCCAGGAGCAGGTCAGAGGCCCCGGGGACGACGTGGGCCCGGGAACGGAAAGTGAACATGTAGAAGACGTACCGGTCCGGCCAGAAATCCGCGATATCGAAAGCGATCAGGTGTCCGGCCGCATCGAAGGCGCTGAGGACTTCGGCTGTGGACACCCGGGCGAGGTAGTCCGGGATCCTCTCGAAGAGGTGACGGGCGTTTTCATCCAGGTCCTGGGATCCCATGAAATCGGTGATCAGGGTCCGATGCGGTTCTTCCAGGGTCCGGCCCGTCTGGACGGTCAAGTCCCGCCTGGCGCGGTTAAGCATGTTTCGCACCTTCGAACGCATCCAGAGGGCCTTCAGATCAAGCCGGTAGTAATCGTCGCTTTCCCTCTGCAGGACCTTCCCAAGCAGCTGGGCCGGGATTCGGGGGGCGATGAACCAGCAGCGGGCCGGCTTGAATTCGACCATCGCCTTCCGAAGGGCGTCTTCAAAAGCTTCGTCATGGAAATCCCCCCGAAGGGGATAGCCGACGAAGACGAGCCAGTCATTGCTGGTCAGTCCCACGAAGGGATCGCACAGGAAGAAGTCGGCCCCGGAGACGCCGGCCATGAGCCCCGGGATGTGTTCGGGGATCCAGGCCTGTTTCAGGATGTAGCGCTCTTCATCGGGGTTGATCATGACGACTCCCTCTTTCGGGGCGGGGATTCTTCAAGAAAGCGGATAACGATGGTTTCCTGCCGGCCAGGCTTTCTGCAGATCGTCACAGGCCGGCTCGCCGTCAAGGGGTTCACAGAGATCAGGTAAAAATTTTGCGGAAAAGCGCGCTGGCTGTCAAGCGGAAAAGGCGGACGGATGGTAAAAACCCCTTTGTCTGGACGGTTCGTTGTGATATAGATTCAGGTGATCCTGATGGAATTTCGTTTTTTATTCCCGTTCCTCCACCCTGATCCTGTTGCAATGAATTTCGAGAAGGGAGACGACCATGTATAAACTTCTGGTTGTGGACGATGAAACCGACATCCTCTTTTTTCTCAAGTCCTATTTTCAGACGAAGGATTTTGAGGTTCATACGGCCCAGAGCGGCGAAGAGGCCGTTCAGAAGGTCAAGGAGATCCGGCCCCACATCGTCCTGATGGACATCATCATGCCGGGCATGGGGGGAATGGAGGCCTTGAAGAAGATTAAGGAGATCGACCCGGCGATCGGAGTGATCATGGCGACGGCGGTTCTGGACAACAGCGCCGCTGAACAGGCCATTGCGGCGGGGGCCTATGACTATGTGAGCAAGCCCTTTGATCTCAAATATCTGGAGACCACCGTCTTGATCAAACTCATCAAGATGATCGGCTGAAATCCACTGGCAATTCTACAAAGAATGTCGTTCCGCCGCTTGAGTTGTTCTCTGCCCAAATCCTGCCGCCATGGTTCTGGACGATGTTGTGGGAGATGGACAACCCCAGCCCTGTTCCCTTGCCCACCTTCTTGGTCGTGAAGAACGGATCGAAGATGCGGTTCATGGTCTCGGGGGGGATCCCGCCGCCCTGATCCGAAATCGAGATCAACACCCGCTTGGGATCGGTCCCGGATCCAGGAAGGCACTTGGCCGCGATGCGCAGGACCTTGCTGTCCTTCCCTTCCATGGCATCCAGGGCGTTATTGAAGATGTTCAGGAGGACCTGACCCATTCGGTTCGGGTCCATCATGACTTTCGGCATGGCCTCATCGTAGTCGATCTCCCGCGTGACATTTTCCATCTTGAACCGGGGCTCACAGAAGGCCAGGGTATTCCGGATCAGCTCCTGGACATCGCTCGGTTCCATTTCCCCTGCGGATTTTCGGGAGAACTGCTGGAGGTCACGGGTAATCCGGATGACGCGGTCGACCTGCCGCTTGAAGATGGCAAAGGCTTCCTTGACCGGTTCGGAGAGGTCCTGGGTGATTTCCAGCGTCGCGATGCCGGTGGCGATGATGTTGACGGGATTCAATATCTCGTGGGCAACGCCCGCCGCCAGCGTCCCCACGGCCGCGAGTTTGTCCGCCTCGATCAGGCGGTCGCTCGTCTCCTGCAGGACCAGGTAGGCCTGCCGCAACTGCTCGTCCGCCTCCCGCCGCCGGGTGATGTCTTCCACGAATCCTTCGTGGTAGAGAAAGTTCCCCGTTTTGTCTCTGACGGCGCGGACCTTCGTCGAGACCCATATCTTGCTGCCGTCTTTCCGGTAGGCCTCGAATTCGAATCCGTTGACGGCGCCGCTTTCCTCCAACAGCACGAGCAACTCCTTGCGTGCCTCCGGATCCACATAGTAGTGCTCGGCAAAAGTGAATCCGCCGGACATCATCTCTTCGGGGCTCTCGTATCCGGTCATCCTGGCAAAGGCTGTGTTGGCGCTCAGGAGGCGGCCGTCGGGGGCGTTCTGGAAGAAGCCCTCCAGGGCGTTCTCGCAGATGCTCCGGTACTTTTCCTCCGATTCGATCAGCCGGTCGCTGGCCTCCTGGAGCTCCAGGTAGGCCTTCCGCAACTGCTCGTCTGCTTCCCGCCGCCGGGTGATGTCTTCGATGAATCCCTCATGGTAGAGGATGTTTCCCTGCCCGTCCTTGACGATACGGATCTTCATGGACACCCAAATCCTGCTGCCGTCTTTCCGGTATGCGCCGCACTCAAATCCTTTGGCTGCCCCTGTTTGGTACAGCAGTTTGAGAAACTCGGTCCGTGCCCCCGGTTCCTGATAGAAGTGGCGGGAGAAGTTGAAACCGCTTGCCAGCATTTCTTCGGGGCTCTCATAGCCGCACATTTTGGCAAATGCCGCATTGGCGCTCAGGAGGCGACCGTCGGGGGCGTTCTGGAAGAATCCCTCCAAGGCGTTTTCACAGATGTTCCGGTATTTTTCTTCCGATATCCGACACGCCTCCTCGACCTGTTTGATCTCGGTCATGTCGATCACGGTGCCCCGCAATCCGGAGATGCGGCCCTCCTGCAGGATGGGGGCCAGGAAGAGAAGGGCTGGGAATTCGCTGCCATCCTGCTTCGTCAGGGTATATTCGGCATCCATCCGCCCCTTTCCCGTGATGAGCTTCAGGACGTTTTCCCGGATCCTCTCCAGATCCCTCGGCGGGACCAGTTGCTGGATCGTGATCCCCCGCTCGAGATCGTCGGGGGACAATCCGAAGAGAGACGATGTCGCCCTGTTAGCGGTGATGATCCTGCCCTCCCGGTCCGCTTCGAAGACGGCCAGGGGCAGGAAGTCCGCCAGCTCCCGGTATTTCTTCTCGCTGTTTCTCAAGGCTTCCAGCGTACGCAACCGGTTGACGGCAATGCCGATACTGGTGACGACCCCCTCGAGGAACTGGATCATCTCCGGGGAGAAACGATTGGGCCTTCGGTGGTTGAACTGAAACAGACCGATCGTTCTGTCTCCGGACTTCAGGGGGATCAGGGCCATCGATTCATAACCCGCCCCCTGGCAGCGCATCATCCTTTCGGGGTGAAAGTCCTTCTGCATCGGAGAGGCCAGGAATTTGGAAAGGCTGTTGGTCCAAAAACTACCTCCTGCGGTGAAGCAGGGCAGGGCGGGATCGGTCTTGCCGGAAAGGACGTTGCCGCACATGCAATCCAACAGGGGTTTGCCCTGCCCATCCAGGAGGAATGTTTCCTCATTGTTCCGAAGCTGGATGGTCGCTTCCGCCTTGAGGAAGTGAGACGGAAATCCGCTGGTTTCGTAATAGGGGAAATCTTCCCCTCGCTTCAGGCGGATGGCGACGGCATCGATTCCCGTATTCTCCCGGATGAGCGAAAGGATGTTCTTGGCAAGATGGTCGAGTTCGCTCGGGTTGTTCAACAGATCCAGCAGTCGGGTGTACAGGGTCTGATTTTGCGCCGCCTGCCTGTCCCTGATTCGGACCTTTGCCTCTTGCAATACCCGCTCGACGGCGGGTGCAAGGTGAATCAGATTGTTTTTCATGACATAGCCATGGGCGCCTGCCTTCAAGGCCTCCACGGCGGTTTCCTCGCCGATTTTGCCCGACAACAGGAGGAATGGCAGGTCAAGACCGGTTTCTTTCAATAGTTGGATGGCAGCCAGGCCATTGAACCGGGGCATCGTATAAGCACAGACGATAAGATCCCATGTCTCCCGATGGAGAGCCACGGCCATCTCTTCCGGGGTTTCGACCTGTTCATAGACCGGATCGAACCCCCCCTGTTTGAGGGCGTGAATCGCCAGCAGGACATCGTCTTCCGAGTCTTCAACCATCAAGACGCGAAGGGGTCTCCCCATAATCGACCCTCCTACGAGAATTTTCCGCCGCTCCGCCTTTCATCCTTCAGGACGGCAACGTAAAAAAGATCGTCGCCCCCTTTCCGACGGTCCCCTCCGCCCAGACCTGCCCACCGTGGCGGGTCATGATCCTCTTGACTGTGGCCAGACCGACCCCCGTTCCGGCGAATTCACCCGTCCTGTGCAGACGCTGGAAGGCGCCGAAGAGTTTGTCGGCGTAGGCCATGTCAAACCCTACCCCGTTGTCACGGATAAAATAGGTCCGCCTCCCTTCCTTAAGGTGCATGCCGAATTCAACCCGAGGCTGTTCCGCTTTGCCGGTGAACTTCCAGGCGTTATCGATGAGGCACTCCAGGGCGATCTGCAGAAGATCCGGATCGCCGTGGACGATGATCCCTTCCTGGATGGTTACCGAGACGGTCCGCCCGGGATCGGCCTGTCTATACTGTTCCACGATGGTCCTGACCATCCCGCTGAGATTTACGGACCGGCTGCGGAAATCGGACTGGGACATTTTCGCGAGTTTCAACAGGTCGTCGATCAGTTGACCCATATGCTGCGTCCGCTTGCATACCCGCTCCAGGTAGTCCCTGCCTGTTTCATCCAAGGGTTGATCCCAGTACTTGTCGAGGAGGATGCGGCTGAAGCCGTCGATGGCCCTCAGAGGTGCCTGCAGATCATGGGAGACGGAGTAACAGAAGGCGTCCAGTTCCTTGATCATCATCTCCAACTGGGTGGTACGCTCGGCCACTCGTCTTTCCAGCTCCTGGTTGAGCCTTTTGAGTTCGTCCTCGGCCTGCTTGCGGGCGGTGATGTCACGGACAATGGAAATCATGCCGACGATCCTGTCGTTGTGCATGATGGGGGATCCGCTGACTTCACCGTACTTCATGGTTCCATCCGCTGTGATCAACCGATAAATCGAGGCCCTGATGGTTTCACCCTTCAAGATCAGGTCGATTTCTCTCAAAGCATGTTCAAGCGATTCCGGTGTCAGGACTTTGCCCAATACGGAAACGGGTTGGCCAACGAAATCACTGAGAGGGTACCCCAGTATCTTCTCCAAGCTCGGAGATACCGTCGAGATATTCAGATCGGTGTCCACCGTAAAGATGATATCCGTCACATTTTCGAAACTCAGCCGATACCGCTCCTCGAGGCCTTTGAGCTTCTGATGGGCGATCTCCAGGTCCAGCATCTTCTTTTCAAGTTTACTGAAGAGGATTTCGTTGTACTGCCGGAAGAACTCCATTTCTTCACCGAGGGGATTGACGGATTCCTCTTTGACGGTCTTCTGTTCCCATACCTCCTTTAATATGCGGATGAACACATCCGGTTCCTGCGGTTTGATGATGAAGCGGTCCGCGCCGAGGCTCAGAGCGAATTTTTTGTCCTTGGCCTCGGTATAGGTGGCGGTGTAAAAGATAAAAGGGATTTTCTTTAATTGTTCATGGGATTTGCAGTGCCGGCACAGGGCATAGCCGTCCATGACGGGCATCAGGATGTCCGAGATGATCAGGTCAGGAGGATCGGCATGGACCCTGTCCAGGGCTTCTTGCCCGTCTTCTGCCGCCGTGACGTCGTAACCTTCTTCCTCCAGGAGACTTTCCAGCAGACAGCGGTTGGTGCTGTTGTCGTCGACGATCAGAATTTTTTTCATCATGGTCATTGCTCCTGATCTGTTTTCAGGGGCAGATAGCGCCCCACTTGGGTCTCGAAGGTGTCCGGGTCAATGGGCTTTTCGATATAGCCCGTACAACCTGCTTCCATGGCCTTTTCCCGGTCGCCCGGCATGGCATAGGACGTCACCGCGACAATGGGGGTTTCGGCAAGTTCCGGATTCCTTCGCAGGTGACGGGCAACGGCATAGCCGTCCATAACCGGCAGCTGGATGTCCAGGAGGATCAGGTCCGGAAGGAGTGCCGCCGCTCGCTCAATCCCGTCTTTGCCGTTAAGGGCGGCAAAGACTTCATAACCGCAATCCTCGAGGATGTAGCGGATAAGATAAAGGTTCTGCTCATTGTCCTCTATGACGAGTATTTTCCTTTTCATGGACGGGTCCTCTTT
>CAYOGU010000007.1:0-26260 GCA_964403345.1 uncultured Syntrophus sp.
CGCGGGCTGTCCCGCTTCGTCGGCGAGATCCCGGAAGCGCTGCTGTCGGCCTCTGTGGCCGCTCCGGGAAGAAAGGCGAAGGCACGCAAAGGCGCCGAGCAGATGGAGTTGTTTTGACTATGCAAAGGGGGCATTGAGACTGTGAATTATCCGCGGATCATCCTCAAGAGGGGGCGGGACGCGTCGCTGCGCCACGGCCACCCTTGGCTCTTTTCCGGGGCGATCGCCGCGAAGGAGGGGGACCCCGCCCCCGGCGATATCGTCTTGGCGGCCGATGCGGCCGGTCGTCCCTTGGCCCTGGGTTTCTACAACAACGGCGACATCGCCTTTCGGCTGGTCAGTGACGACCCGGGGGCCCGGATCGACGCGGGGTTCTGGCGGCGGCGCCTCGAAGGGGCCATCATCTTGCGCGGGCGGGTCGTCCCGCCGGAGACGGACGCCTGCCGTCTCGTCAACGCCGAGGGGGACGCCATGCCGGGGCTGGTCGTCGACCGCTACGGCCGGTATCTCGTCATGACGATCGGGACGGCGGGAATGGAGCGCTGGCGCGAGACGATGATCGAACTCCTCAAGGAACTCCTGAACCCTGAAGGGATCCACGAGCGGAGCGAGGGGCGCTCCCGCCAGATCGAGGGGCTGGCCGACCGGATCGGTCCCCTCGCCGGTCAGATCCCCGGGACCGTCGAGATCGCCGAGAACGGGCTTCGCTTCGAGGTCGACCTCATGACCGGGCAGAAGACGGGGTTTTTCCTGGACCAGCGTCCGAACCGGGGGATCGTCGGCCGCCTTAGCGGCGGGGCGCAGGTCCTGAACTGCTTTTCCTACACCGGAGCCTTCTCCGTTTACGCCGCCCGGGGCGGGGCGGCCCGCGTCGTCTCTGTGGAGGCTTCGGCGACGGCCAACGCCGTCGCCTGCCGGAACCTCGCCCGGAACGGACAGTCGCCCGAGGACCACCCGGTCCTCACGGCCAACTGTTTCGATTATCTTCGGGAGGAGGGAGACCTTTTCGACCTGATCATCCTGGATCCGCCCGCTTTTGCGAAGTCGCGGCGGGACGTGGAGCGATCGGCGCGGGGCTACAAGGAGATCAACCTCCAGGCGGCCCGGCGCCTCAGGGAGGGGGGGATCCTGGCCACCTTCTCATGCTCGAACCCCGTCGACGAGGGGCTCTTCGCCAGGATCGTCCTCGGGGCCGTCCGGGATGCGGGGAAAAGGGCCCGGGTTCTCGGCGTCCTCGGGCCGGGTCCGGACCATCCCTTTGACATTGCCCATCCCGAGGGGCGCTACCTCAAGGGACTCCTCCTCTCCCTCCATTCAGCCTAGACACCTGCGTCGCTGCTCGGGCGCCTGTCCCAGGAGGGAAAGTCCGGAAGGGATCGGGGTTATTTCAGGTTGCCCGCGATCCGGTCTTGGATGAGCTGAGAGGCGAGATTGTTGCCCGCCGTCCCCGTCCGGACTGAGACAGCCGTCAGATTCTTTTCGACATACTCGACCGAGATCAGGATCTTTTCGTCCTGGATCTCCGCCGTGAAGTTACCCGTGGCGATCTTCCTGAGCCGCGTCACCTCGGTCGCCTTGAGGTCGGCCAGGGTCTTCTCGCAGGCGTTCCATACCGCATCGATGGAGGCGGCGTAGGTGGTCCGAAGAAAGCCGTCGGTGTAGACGAATTCCCCCGAGCGGATGCCGATCGTCCTGTTGCCTACGGTGAGGGCGGTGTCGCAGGCCGTCATCAGAAGAAGGGTCGAAACCGACACGGCCAGTCCTAGGAGTTTTTTCATATGGGTTCCTTTCTCCCTCCAGTTTCCGAGGGGCGATGACCCGGCAAGGCGCCCCGGCCGGGCGATCCAGGGCTTCCCGCCTCCGTTGCGCCGATCATAGGCCAGGGCGGGCGGCTTGTCAATGCCATCCCGCCCGCCGGTTGTGCGTCATTTTTGTCCAGAAGCGCGTCTTCAGGGGGCCCGAAAAAGCTTCATGAGCGACTGTGAGGAGCAGCTTCCGGAATTGATACCCCCCCGCGGCGATGACCCTTCAGATGAGAAGAAAGGCGGCCTGGACCAGGGCCCAGATGAGGGTTGCGGCGGCGGCGGCGATCGTGGCATTGCCCAGCAGGCGGTGGGGGAGCCGTTCCTCCTTCCGCTCCCGATATCCCAAGGTGAAGGCGATCAGGATCCCGGAGACGAGGCCGCCCCCGTGGGCCCAGTTGTTGATCCCCGGGAAGAAGAGGCCGAAAAGGACCAGTCCCACGACCCAGCCCAACGCGTGGCGGTAGATCTGTTCCCCGTAAAAGCCCCCGCGGCTTTTGCCGTAGTAGAGGATTGCTCCGATAAGGCCGCAGATGGAGGCCGAGGCGCCGATCGTGAAGGGGATCCCGGCCAGCCAAGAGAGAAAAAAGCCCGCAGCGCCCGTCCAGACATAGAGGACCGCGAAGCGGGAGAGGCCGAACTCCGTCAGGACGAATGGAGCCAGCTGCCGGAGGGCCATCATGTTGAAGAAGATATGGAGAATTCCTCCGTGGAGGAAGGAGGCCGAGATCAATGTCCACCAGCGGCCGTACCCGTCGATCGGCAGGGTCCCTGTGGCGCCGATCAGAAAGAGGCTCCCGTCCGAGGGCGAGAGGAACATCATGGGATTTGCAGAGAAACTGAGGCCCGACGGGTTGATCAGGAGCGACAGAAGATAAAAGGCTACGTTGACGGCGACGATGGCGTTGACCGGATCGGCCCGGAAAGGGGACCTTCCTCCCCAAAGACCCCTTTTCCACCGGGCGCCCGGGCGGGCCATCCCGCAGTAGGGACAGGCGGGCTCGTCGCTGCTGATGAGCCTGCGGCAGTTCGGACAGAGCATTGATTTCTTCTCGACCATGCCGGGATTCCGTTTACAGGAACCTCATGATCGTCGGGATGGCGACGAAGGTTCCGATGGAGGTGGTCAGGTTGACGACGGCGACGATCAGAAGGAGCCGCGTGATCTTGTTTCGGAAGAACCCCCGGACGGAGGTAATGTCGTCCTTGAGGGCGAGGAAGTCCCGGACCTGCGGTTTGCGAAGGGCCGCTTCCACCAGTCCCGCCACCCAACCGGCGGCGAGCAGGGGGTGGAGCGTGGTGATGGGGGCCGAAAGGGCCGAAGCCAGGATCGTCAGGGGATGGGCCAGGAGGATCAGGGCCCCGAGGCCCGAGAAACTTGCGGTGATTGCGGCCCACCAGGTGATCATCTTGAGGCTTGCCTGGGACCCCGAGACCACGAAGCCATAGATGAAAAGGCCCACGATGGCCAGGGAGAAGAACCAGCCGGCAAAGCGGCTCCAGAGGCCCTTTTCCGGAATATGATTCAAAGCGTCGATGTCGATCGCCTCCCCGAAATGTGCCAGGATCCCCGGCACATGGCCCGCGCCCACGACCGCCACGATCCGTTCGCCGGATGCGCGGCCGATGGTGTCGGCCAGGTAAAGGTCCCGTTCGTCGATCAGCGTCGTCTTGAGTCCCGGGAGCTTGTCTCCGACGGTCTGCAGGGCCAGCTCCAGGACATCGTGCTGCTTGAGCTTTTCGATCTCCTCCTCGGTGATCTCCTCGCTGGCAAACAGCGACATGAGGACCTCGGTGAGGAAATTCACCTTGCTCCAGAAACCCATCATCCGCCAAGTCCGCAGGAGCGTCACCCGGATCTCCCGGTCGGCCAGGACGATCCGGGCCCCGATCTCCTCCGCCCGGGAAATGGCCCTGAGCATCTCCTCCCCGGGGGTGATGTTGAACTTCTGGGCGATCTTGCGCTGGAGGGAGGCCATGATGAGCTGGGACAGCAGGATCGAGGTCCGCTTCTCCCGGATCACCTTGACGATGTCCGTCTCCCGCCACTGGTCCTGTTTCCGGATCGCCTCGTAGCGGGGCTTGCAGAGCTCGACGCAGACTGTATCGGGCTGTTCTTCAGCGATGACCTGCTCCACCAGGTCGGCGCTTTCCCGGGAGACGTGGGCCGTTCCGATCAGGGTGATCCGCCGGCCTTCGCGCTCGATGTGGTGGACGTTCTGGTTTTCCAACTCGTTTCCCTTCCAAGAGCTTTAGGGGAGCTCATTACCAACATTTATCCCCGATGTAAAGGGAAATGGTTTACGGCCGCTCCGGATGATGCTAAAAGTAAGGAGGACCGCTCGGCAGGGGAGAGGGATGGAGACGGTATGGCTGGGGCAATGAGAATCGGCGATCGGGTGAGGGTCCGGATCTCCGATGTGGCCTTCGGCGGGGACGGCGTCGGCCGCACAGGGGAGCGGGTGATCTTTGCCCCCTTCACCGTCGATGGGGACGCGGCAGAGGTGGAGATTACAGAACTCAAACGGCGTTATGCCCGGGGAAGGGCTGTCCGGATCGTCACCCCGTCCCCCCACCGGACGGAGGCTCCCTGCCCGTACTATACCCGCTGCGGCGGTTGTCGGATGCAGCATATCGTTTATGGCCACCAGTTGGAGGTCAAGGGGCGTCAGGTGGCCGAAACGCTCAGAAGGATTATAAAACAGCCCCTCCCGCCGGTGGCCCCGGTGATTCCGTCGCCCAGGCCCTACGGCTGGCGGATCAAGGCGGAGTTCCATCTGGCCGGGGGCCGGGGGGCTATCCGGCGCGTAGGATGGATGGCCTTGGCCAGCCACGAGATCGTCGAGGTCGAACGCTGCGCGAT
This sequence comes from uncultured Syntrophus sp., assembly GCA_964403345.1. Taxonomy (GTDB): domain Bacteria; phylum Desulfobacterota; class Syntrophia; order Syntrophales; family UBA5619; genus JAKAFS01. The sequence continues at coordinate 4,666 of CAYOGU010000007.1, forward strand.
CCTGGAAGAATCGCTCAACGAAAAATATCGGAGATTCCGGGAGGCTCTGCGCTCCGGGGCCGCCCTGGCGCCGGGTGACGAGTGGGTGGCCTGGTCCGGAGGCCCGGAAGAGGAGGGGGCCGGTGCCGCGGATCCGTCGGGACGATCGGCGGACATCACGCGGATCGTGGCGGGAAAGGCCTTTACCGTGTCCCCCCGGGGTTTCTTTCAGGCCAACGGCTTTTTGGTCGACGAGCTCGTCGGCCAGGTGGTGGCCATGAGCGCCCTGACCGGCTCCGAAACAGTAGTCGATGCCTACGGGGGAGCGGGCCTCTTCTCTCTCTTCCTCGGGCCCCGGGCAGGACGGCTCGTGGGAATAGAGGGGGACCGGGAGGCGGTCCGGTGCGCCCGGATCAACCTCGACCGCGCGGGGCTCCGGGGGGCTGAATTCATCCACGGCGACGTGGCCGATGTCCTCGATAGGACCTTCACCCCGCCCTCCGGGAGGGCCGATGTCGTCATCCTCGATCCGCCCCGCGACGGCTGCGGTGAGGCGGTCCTCGAAAAGGTGACAGCTCTCCGCCCGCAACGGATCGTTTACGTCTCCTGCAATCCGGCGACCCTGGCACGGGATCTCGCTCGTCTGTCCCCGCGCTATCTTCCGAGCCGCCTGCAGCCCCTGGACATGTTTCCCCAGACGGCCCATATCGAGGTGGTGGCCCTGTTGACGCTGGCCGACGGAGACGGGGAGGATCCGGAAGGTTGAGTGCTCCGGCGGCAGGGAGGGTGGTGACTCATTTGCGACCGCTGCGCTTCGACGGCAGGAGGCCCCGAAAAATCTTCAAATCGCGCCCTAAAATCCATCCTACGACACAGGTCAAACTGAGTCACTACCGCTGGGAGGATTCGATTGCCAAGGGGCGTTGCCTATGTTATGAATTTAACGTTTTTCTGGCCCGTCCTGCGTTTCATGATCGAGATCACCGACCGGAGGAGGAACACGCATGATCCAAACGGCCATCACGGAAATGTTCGGAATCGAGTATCCCATCCTCTGCGGGGCCATGATGTGGCTCTGCAAACCCTCCCTGTGCGCCGCCATCTCGAACGCCGGCGGCATGGGGAACCTCACAGCGGGAAACTATGAGACCCAGGAGTCCTTCCGGGAGGCCATCCGCGAGACCCGGCGGCTGACCGAGCGGCCCTTCATGGTGAACATCACCCTGCTTCCCTCCGTCCGGATTACCCCCGAGCACCACCGGATGTACGTCCGCGTCTGCGCCGAGGAGAGGGTGAGCGGAATCGAGTTTTCCGGGACCCCCCTGGACAAGGCCTGTGGGCCCGAGGCCGTCGAGACGCTCAAGAAGGCGGGGGTCAGGCTCTTTCACAAGGTCGGCGCCGTCCGCCACGCCCTCCATGCCGAAAAGGTGGGTTATGACGGGATCTATGCGGCCGGCATCGAGGAGGGGGGGCATCCACTGAGCGACGACGTGACCACCATGGTCCTCACCCCGCGGATCGCGGAATCGGTGAAGATCCCCGTCGTGACTGTGGGCGGGATCGCCGACGGGCGCTCCCTGGCGGCCGCCCTGGTCCTGGGAGCCCAAGGGGTGATGATGGCCAGCCGTTTCGTGGCCACGAAAGAGTGCGAGGTCCATGAGAACATCAAGCGGGAACTCCTCAGGAGGCAGGAGTTCGAGACCCTGATCTTCGGCCGGTCATTCGGCCTTCAGGGCCGGGCCCTGAAGAACCGGGTCATCGAGGAGGTGACCGCCATCGAGGCGCGGGGCGGGGGCCTTGCGGAGCTGATCCCGCTCCTGGCCGGTGAACGGATCCGGGAGGCATGGGAGAAGGGCGACGTGGACCAAGCTCCCCTGATGGTGGGACAGTCCATCGGTCTGATCCGGGATATCCCGACCTGCCGGGAACTCATGGAACGCATGGCCTGTGAGGCCAAGGAGTGCCTCGGCCGGGTCGGCCTCATGGTCCGGACGGCTTGATGAAGGAACGGCCGTTCCGGCCCGGTCGGCTGCATCGCGGGGTTGAAAAAAAAGGCAAAATGGATTAGAGAGCGCTGATTCTTTTGAGGAGGTTTTGGAAATCATGGACAAAAACCGAATCGCCCAGCTGGCGCAGATGGACAAACGGATCCTCTTGCGTGAGATCCTCAGGGGAGACCTTCAGGAGAAGGACCTGAAGACTCTCGTAAAGGTCCTCCCCGACGTCGCCGAAAACGCCGATGAGGTGACGATCCCGATGGAATTCCGCAAGCGGGGGGGCCATGCCGGCGGGAGCAGGCATGACGATTGACAGCCACGCGCACCTGGAAATGGATGCCTTTGGCCCCGACCGGGACGCCGTGGTCGGTCGCGCCCGGGAGGCGGGCCTGGAGGCGATCATTACGGTCGGAACGACGCTGGCCGATTGCGAGAGGGCCGTGGGGTTGGCCGAACGCTATCCCATGGTCTATGCCGCCATCGGGATCCATCCCCACGAGGTGAAGGAGATCGGCGGTGGCACTTATGAAGCCTTGCGTCTCCTGGCGCGGCGGGACAAGGTAGTCGCCCTGGGAGAGATCGGCCTCGATTTTTTTTACGACTTGGCCCCTCGCGATCTGCAGATCCAAAGATTCCGGGAGCAGCTCGACATGGCCCAGGAACTTGACCTTCCGGTGATCATCCACGATCGGGACGCCCACGCCGAGACGCTCGGGATCCTACGGCCGCGCAAGGGACGTCTCAGGGGGGTGCTCCACTGCTTCTCCGGGGACGCGGCCATGGCCCGCGAGTGTCTGGACATGGGGTACTACCTCTCCGTTGCGGGGCCAGTGACCTACCGGACGGCGGATGCGCTTCGGGAGGTGGTCCGGGAGATCCCGACGGAGAGGCTTCTCGTCGAGACCGACGCGCCTTATCTCGCCCCCCAGCCCTACCGGGGCAAGCGCAATGAACCGGCTTACGTCGTAGAGACGGTGCGCCGTGTGGGGGAGATCAAGGGGCTGTCGGCGGCGGAGATGGGAGCCCTGACTGCTGCCAATGCCCGTCGGCTCTTCGGGTTGAACGGAAGAAGGACGGAAAGTTCCGGGGGCGTCCGGTAAGGGGGCTGGCCCTGCTGATCGGACGAGGCCGGGCCTCGATTTTGCGTTTGCAGGTTCCGGTCCGCCGGTTCGGACCGGCCCAGGGAACTGGCTTTGGACATGGGAAAAGTCGTTTTTATCGTATCCGGCGGTGACCTCGGCGATCCCGCCTTTCTGAAGCGGCAGGCAGAGGAGGCAGCCCCGGCGGCTCTGATCGGGGCCGACGGCGGCGCGCGCTATCTGGAAGAGGCGGGACTCCTGCCCAATCTTGTCGTCGGGGACATGGATTCGCTGGGGGACGATGCCTTGGTCCGTTACGAGGCGCGGGGGTGCCGGATCGTCCGCCACCCGGCCCGCAAAGACGAGACGGATACGGAACTGGCCCTGCGTGAGGCCTTCGCCATGGGGCCGGACGAGGTCTGGATCTGGGGGGCCCTGGGCCACCGCGTGGACCATACCCTGGCCAACCTCTCCCTCCTGGTGCAGGGGGCCGAGCGCGGCATCGAGGTCCGGCTCGTCGATGACTGGTGCGAGGTCTTCTTGGTCCGGGGCCGGAGGGTCCTGCAGGGCCTTCAGGGGCAGACCGTGTCGTTGCTCCCCTTCGGGGGGGAGGCCGCCGGGATCACGCTCCGGGGGTTCGAATACCCCTTGACCAAGGCGGCCATGACACCAAGGCATCCCTACGGAATCAGCAACCGCCTTGCCGCGGCCGAGGGAGTGATCGAGGTGGAAAAGGGGGACCTCGTTGCGGTGAGATATTTCAGGCCGGGGGCCTTCCCGGGGGAGGAGCGGGGATGAAGCCTTTCAGGGTGCTCACGATCGCCGGATCGGACTCCGGCGGCGGGGCGGGGATCCAGGCGGACCTCAAGACGATCACGGTCCTCGGGGGATTCGGGATGAGCGTCGTGACGGCACTCACGGCCCAGAATACCCTCGGGGTCCGGGGCATCCACGAGGTGCCTCCGGAATTCGTGGCCGCCCAGTTCGACGCCGTGGCGGGGGATCTGGGGATTGACGCGGCCAAGACAGGGATGCTGGCCAATCCGGAGATCATCGGCGTCGTGGCCGGAAAGGTCCGTCAGTATGGGATCACGCGACTCGTCGTCGATCCGGTCATGGTGGCCAAGGGAGGGATGCCGCTGATCCGCGAGGCGGCCAAGAGGACCCTGATCGCAGATCTGATCCCATTGTCCCATGTCCTGACGCCGAACATTCCCGAGGCCGAGGTCCTCGCCGGAATCCGGATCGAGACGCTGGATCACATGCGGGAGGCGGCCCGGATCATCCGGGGACAAGGGGCCGCTCATGTGGTCGTCAAGGGTGGCCATCTGTCCGGGGACGCCGTCGATATCCTTTATGACGGCGAGAGCTTCCGGGAGTTCGCCTCGCCCAGGATCGCCACCGCCGACACCCACGGGACCGGATGCACCTATTCGGCGGCGATCGCCACGGGACTCGCCCGGGGGCTGGGGGTTGCCGAAGCGGTCGCCGAGGCCAAGCGCTACATCACCGAGGCGGTGCGCCGGGCCTGGCGCGTGGGCGGGGGCCACGGCCCCACGAACCACCTGGCGCCGCTCTTCGCGACGCCGGACGGCAAGGCCATGCGACCCGCCATGTGGGAGTGACCCCAAGTCGGCCGGGAAAGCGGTCTCCCACGCACTGAAGGGAAGGGGAGCCATGGAAGAAAGAACGCAGCTCGGCACCCTGAACCTCTTTTTCCTCTGGTTCGGCGCCGCCGTGTCGGTTGCCGAGATCCTGACGGGGGGGTACCTCGCGGAACTCGGGGTGTGCCGGGGGATCTGGGCGATCCTCCTGGGACACCTGGCCGGGACGCTCCTCCTGGTCCTGGCGGGCCTGATCGGGTTTCGGGAGAGGCTCCCGGCCATCATGTCCACACGGATTTCCTTCGGGCGGCAGGGATCCTACCTGATCTCCGGGATCAATATCCTTCAACTCGTCGGCTGGACGGCGATCATGATCATCGAGGGGGGCACGGCGATGAACGTGATCGGCCGGACCCTATGGGGATTCGACCACCCGCGATGGATGTACGGCCTGATCGGTCTGCTCGTGGGGCTCTGGGTCTTCTGGGGGGTGAAGGGGTTCAGCCGGATCAATACCCTGGCCTCGTCTCTCCTCTTGGTCCTCACCGTCGTGATGAGTTGGGTTGTCCTCACGCACCCCTCGGCAGCCGCAGCGGCCGAGGCGACATCCAGGCAACGGGGGGCCTTCGGGGCGGGGTTCGAACTGTCGATCATCATGCCGCTGAGCTGGTTTCCCCTGATTGCCGATTACACCTCCCTGGCACGGACGAAGCGCGGGGCGATCGTGGCTCCCTTCTGCGGGTACTTCATCGGGAGCTGCTGGATGTACGGGATCGGGATGGCCGGCGCCCTCCTGTCCGGCTCGCCCGACCCTACCGGGATCATGCTCGCGGCCAACCTCGGATTCACGGCCCTGGCCATCTTGGGGCTCTCCACGGTGACCACTTCGTTCCTGGACGTTTACTCGGCGGGGATCTCCCTCATCAACATCTTTCCTAGGGTCGGGGACCGGGTGGCGTCGGTGGGCTTCGCCGCGATCGGCACGGCCGTCGCCTTGGTCTTTCCCATCGATCGGTACACCGATTTCCTCTACCTTTTGGGATCGGTCTTCTCGCCCCTGATCGCCATCCTCCTGTACGATTATTTCGTCGTGGGCTGCGACAACCGCAGCCGCCGTGCCGACCGGGCGGCCACCGTCTCGCTGCTCCTGGGGATCGCCTTCTATCATGTCGTCAAGGCCCACGAGCTTCCCGTCGGGCCGACGCTGACGACGATCCTCTTTACCGCGGTGCTCCACGGCCTCGCCCGGCGCTGGCATCTGTGGGAGAAGGATACGGAGGGAGCCTGTGTCCCGCGATGACGCTCTCCGGATCGTCCGACATCTGCGGGAGTCCGGACACGAGGCCTTCTGGGTGGGTGGTTGCGTCCGGGACCTGATCCGCGGCATCGATCCCACGGATTTCGACATCGTCACCTCGGCTCGGCCGGAACAGGTCCAGGCCCTTTTCGGAAGGACCGTCGCCGTGGGGGCCCGTTTCGGCGTGGTGATCGTGGTCGAAGGCGGGCAGCCGTATGAGGTGGCGACCTTCCGGACGGAAGGGGGATATGCGGACGGCCGCCGTCCCTCGCAGATCGCCTTTGCCGGCGTGGAGGAGGATGTCCGGCGCCGGGACTTCACCGTCAACGGCCTTCTGATGGACCCCGAGACGGGCCGGATCATGGATTACGTGGACGGCCGACGGGACATCGAGCGGGGCCTGATCCGCACCATCGGGGACCCGGACCGGCGCTTTGCCGAGGACCACCTCAGGATGCTCCGGGCGGTCCGCTTTGCCGCCACGCTCGATTTCGCGATCGAGCCGGAGACCTTCGCCGCGGTCCGCCGTCATGCCGCCGCCATCGTCAGGATCAGCGCAGAACGGATCCGGGAGGAACTCACCCGCACCCTCACGGGCAGCCGGGCGAGACTGGGGGCGGAGCTTCTGGACGAGGGCGGGCTCTTGGCCGAGGTTCTCCCTGAGGTCGCGGCCCTCAAAGGGGTCGCCCAGCCGCCGGCCTTCCACCCCGAGGGGGATGTCTGGGAGCACACCCTCCGGATGCTCTCCCTGATGACCTCGGAGGGGGGAAAGGCCGACCCGCGGCTCGCCTGGGCGGTCCTGCTCCACGATGTGGGCAAGCCCCCCACCCGATCCGAGGATGCCGCTGGCGTCCACTTCTACGGCCATGTCCGCCGGGGTGAGGAGATCGCAGCGGAGATCCTCACCCGCCTGCGCTTTTCGCGGGACGAGACGGAGGTCGTTCTGGCCCTCGTCCGTGGCCATATGCTCTTCATGAACGTGCGCCGGATGCGTCCCGGAAGGCTCAAACGCTTTCTGCGGGTACCTGATTTTCCCCTTCACCTGGAACTCCATCGCCTCGACTGCCTGGGAAGCCACGGTCTGCTCGAGAATTACGAATTCTGCCTCCAGAAGCTCTCGGAGCACTCCGCCGAAGACCTCCGGCCGCCTCCCCTCCTGACGGGGCGGGACCTGATCGAGATGGGTTATGCCCCGGGGCCCCTCTTCAGTCGGATCCTCCGGGCCGTTGAGGACGCACAGCTCAGCGGACGGATCGCCACTTCCGAAGAGGCCCGGGCACTGGTCAGGGGACGGTGGGGCGACCCGGAAATCCTGGAGAGGCCATCCTGAAAACGGATTCCCCACTGGCGGAGCGCAGGTCAGCCTTGCTTTTTTCCGCCGTTTCCGAGAAAATCGTAATGTCGGCGTTGCCGGCCATTTACTGACAGGGGTGACAAGCCATGGCCGTTGAGGGGGCTCAACTCAGTGAGGTGACCGTCCGGATCGCTGTGCTCATCCTTCTGTCCCTCGCCTGGGGCTGCGGCGGCCCCCCGCGCCCCGTCGTCCCGCCGGCCCAGGTACCCGAAAGGACCGCGGTCCCCCGTCTGGGCTTCACGATCCAGGCCGGGGCATTCGCCAAGGTGGAGAACGCCGCCCGCCTGACCCGCACCCTCCAGGACAAGGGGATCGATGCGACGTATTTCGTGGCCCGCCGGGGGCTCTACAAGGTTCGTTTCGGGAACTTCCCGACCCGGGAGCAGGCCCGCGCCAGGGCGGAGGAGATCCGGACGGCGGGGATCATCGAAGAGTTCTACATCGTCAGCCCCGAGGAGTATCCCTTGGCCAGGCGGGGTGAACTGGGCGAGGCCTACCTCAGGGAGGAACTGGTCCGCAGCGCCAGGAGCTTTATCGGCATCCCTTATCTCTGGGGAGGGACCTCCCCGGAAACGGGCTTCGATTGCAGCGGCCTGACGATGACCGTCTACCGGCTCAATGGTTTCGACCTTCCCCGGACCTCCCAGGATCAGTTCGCAGCGGGCCTCCCCGTGGACCGCGCGGCGCTGGATAAAGGCGATCTGCTCTTCTTTTCCCAGAAGGGGGACAAGGTCTCCCATGTGGCCATCTATGTGGGAAAAGGACAGTTCGTCCACGCCCCGGGAAAAGGCAAGAGAATCCGGACGGACCTGCTCGATAAGGAGTATTACCAGAAGAACTTCCAGGGGGCGAGGTCCTATCTGTAGGACTTTTAGGAATAGGTTGACAGAAAGGCCGGTTTGACTATGATGGCGCGCGGGAAAGGACCGGCCTTTTCCGAAACCCGAGAGAGGACAGCCATGTTGGAGATCAGAGACCTTTGCTACACCGTCACGGACGCCGGGGGACCCAACGGCTCCGCGAAACGAAACATCATCGACGGCATCGACTTCACCTTCGAAAAGGGGAAGTTCTACGCCGTCACCGGCCCCAACGGGAGCGGCAAGACCACCCTGGCAAGGCTCATCATGGGGATCCACCCAGTCAGTTCCGGGTCCATCCGTTTCGAGGGAAGGGACATCACGAATCTTACGATCACCGAGCGGGCCAATGCCGGGATTGCATACAGCTTCCAGCAACCCGCCCGTTTCAAAGGGCTTACCTTCAGAGACCTTTTGGCCATCGCTGGCGGAACCGAAGAGGAAACCAGACTCCTGGCGTTGATCCGGCGGGTTGGCATCTGCTCCCTCTCATTTCTCGACCAGCCCGTCGATGCCAAACTTTCTGGAGGAGAGATCAAGAAGATCGAACTGGCCACGACGATCGCCCGGAATCCGAAGCTGGCCATCTACGACGAGCCGGACACGGGCATCGATCTGTGGACGATCGGTCCGATGGTCGACCTGCTGAAGCGGGAACAGGCCGAGCATGGGACCACCACGGTCGTCGTGAGCCACAACCGGGCCTTCCTCAAGGCCGCGGACGTCGTTGTGATGGTGAACCGGGGGAGGATCACCTACCAGGGCAATCTGGACGGCGTCCTGCCGATGCTGACCGATTTGAGCGTGTGCGGTTTCAAGCCCTGCCGGGAAGGAGAGGAAGATGCTCGATGCTTTAGATAAAGGGCTGCTCAAGGCGGTGGCGGACCTGGAGGGGATCCCGAAGGGGGCTTACAACATCCGGAAGAACGGCAAGCTCCTGTCCCGGGCCAGATCGGCGAACATCGATATCGAGGGGAATGCCGACGGGACGGGAATCGTCGTGACCGTCGCCCCGGGGACCCGGGGCGAGTCCGTCCACATCCCAGTGATTCTCAGCCAGGCGGGCCTGTACGATGTGGTCACCAACACATTCGTCATCGGTGCCGGCGCCGACGTGACGATCGTTGCCGGTTGCGGCATCCATTGCGGCGGCGAGGCCCCCGAGGGTCACGAGGGAATCCACGAATTCCGGCTGGAGAAGGGGGCAAGGGTGAAGTACGTGGAGAAACACTATGCCGCCGGACCCGGCCGGGGAAAACGGACCCTCAATCCCACCACGAAGGTGTTCCTCGCCGAGAAGGCACAGGCCGAGATGGAACTGACCCAGATCGGCGGGGTCGACGAGGCCAATCGCCTCAACGAGGCCACACTGGGGCCGGGAAGCCTGCTGCTCATTACGGAGCGGGTCCTGACCGACGGCAATCAGCGCGCCGTCTCGAGAAACGAGATCCTCATGGCCGGGGAGGGGAGCCGTTCCAATCTCGTTTCACGGTCGGTCATCAAGGGAGATTCGCGGCAGAATTTCTATGCAACGATGGTGGCCCGGGCCCGGTGCTTCGGCCATATCGAATGCGATGCGATCATCATGGAGGGGGGGACCAACGAAACGATCCCCTCGCTCAAGGCCGAGCACCCCGACGCCGAACTGACCCACGAGGCGTCCATCGGCAAGATTGCCAGCGACCAGCTGACGAAGCTCATGAGCCTCGGTTTGACCTATGAGGAGGCGGTCAACCGGATCATCCAGGGGTTTCTGAAATAGGCCCCCTTTCAGAGGTGCGATGTCCCCGCGGTACTGTCTGGCAATCCTGGTCGGTCTTGCCCTCGGTCTCGGCGGCTGCATGAAGGCCATTGAAAGGCCCGCTGCGCCCGAGGTGACGATGGGGGCGATCGTGCCCATGGATGCCTATGACGAAGAGGACATCCCGAAGGTCTATCGGGATCGTCTGAAGGTCTCCGACCGGACCACCCCCTGGACCCTCCTGGCGATCGCCGGACACTTCGAGGCGAGGGGAGAACCGGAGCGGGCCATCTTCTTTATCGAACGGGCTTCAGCCCTCTTCGCTGCCGGGCGGGACGCCTCCGGCGAGGCCCTGTCCTGGGCCCGGAAGATCCTCGTCATGCTTGACGATGGCCGCGAATCCGAAGGGCTTGCCCTGGTTCGCGAGGCCTTCAGGCGGTGGCCGTCGCAGCCCCTGAGGGCCTTCCCCGAATATCTGGAAGGGCGGATCGCCTTGATGCGCGGGGATTGGGTCGCGGCCCGGGAGCGCCTCCGGGTTTCGCTTCAGGACAACCGGGATTTCCGCAAGGACAGCGCCCTGACGATCCTCCGTCGCGATGCAGGGCTTGCTGCCGGCATGACCGAGGTCCTGGCCGATCATTTCCACAGTCTCCTCTCGGCGTATGGGGGGCCGGAACCGCCAGTCTCGGTTCCGGCCGGCGAAGGGACGGCCCTTCTGCGGGAGGCCCTCGTCCTGAACGGGGAGCTCGGGAAGGGGCCGATCGGATCGATCCTCCCGGTTGGAGACCTGCAGAAGGCCGAGGCCGAGGCGTACGCCTTCCTGGGGTTGGACGATGGGATGCGGGGCAGGGTGGGCCCGTCGCTCGGCAACCTCATCCATGCAGCGGAACTGTCCCGGGCGGCGGGCTTCCGCCAGGGGGAGATCCGGAGTCTCGTCTTTCTGGGGGAGCTCGGCCTCCGCGGGATCAACGCCGCGGAGGGGTTTCGGGCGTCGGCGGTGGCCAGGGACAGGGCAGACCGCGTTCAGTCTCCGCCCTACCGGATCTGGGCGAGGCTCCTTCTGGCCCGCTATGAACGAGGCCGGGGAAGGGCCGCGGAGGCGGCGGCCATCCTCGGCGAGGCGGACGCCCTCCTCTCGAGCCGCGTCTCGGCAGTGGACGCGGAGATGTTTTTCCGCCTCGGCCGGTTTCAACGCCGGGCGGTCTACGAATTCCTCGTCGATCTTCTTGCTGCGGAGGGCCGGCCGGCCGAGTCCTTGGCGGCGGCGGAGAAGGCCAAATCACTTGCCACTGTGGAGAGCCTGGCCGGCCAGGATCTCGCCGGGAACGAGGCCGAACGGGAGCTGCTCCGGCAGGAAGCCCGGCTCGGGGACGACGTCAGCCGCCTCCAGCGGCGTCTCCTCCGCGTCTCCGACGAGGTGCGAATCGTCGAACTGCTCAGAAAGCTGCGGGAGGCCGAGGATGCCTACCGGAGGCTGATGAACCGCCTGGCGGCAGAGGCCCCGGGGATCCATGCCCTGATCGTGGCAAGGGGAATCGACGCGGCTTCCCTGCAGGCCCTTCTGGACGAGAATACGACCCTCTTTGACTATTTTGCGACCGACCGCAGCCTCTTTGTATGGGCCGTCCAGCGTCAGGGGATCCATCTGGAACGGATCAAACTCACACGTGCCGAGCTGCGGACCTTGGTCTTTTCCCTCCTCGACTCGGTGGGGAACAAGGGCCGGCGGACGGGGAATCTCTTCCGCAGGGCCTATGACCTTCTGCTCAAACCGGTGATCCCCTTCGTTTCGGGCGAACGGATCGGTTTCGTCCCCGACGACTGCCTTACCTATCTTCCCTTTGCGGCGCTGAACTACCGGGGGAAGGTCCTCACCGAGGGTTTTTCCATCTTCAGCATCCCCAGGGCCGACCGGCTCGGACAGGCCATGGCGGCCGGTACCGCCACGGGCATGAGGATCCTGGCCTTCGGGGACCCGGATCTGGAAAATAAAAGTCTGGATCTCCACTATGCCCGGGAGGAACTGGCCCAGATCCGCAAACGGATTGCCCAGACGACCGTCCTCCAGAACAAGCAGGCATCCGAGGCGAAAGTGGCGGAGATGGCAGCAGGATACGACATCCTCCATTTCGCCGTCCGAACACAGTTTCACCCAGAAGCGCCGCTCCAATCGGGGCTTCTGCTGACGCCCGGGGAAGGCCGGGACGGCGTCTTGACCGTTCCGGAGATCTTCAGACTGCGCTACTCGGGGCGGATCGTCGTCCTGAGCGGTTGCGACACCGTGCCGCGGCAGGACCCTGAGGGGAGGGGACCTTCCGTGCTGCTGCAGGCCTTTCTCCACATGGGAAGCCCCACGGTCATCTCTACCCTCTGGTTTGTCGATGACCGGGCGGCCGCGCATCTGCTGGACATCTTCTACCGACAATTGGAAAGGAAGACCTCCCCGTCCGAGTCGCTCCGGACTGCCCAGCTCCATCTGCTTCGGGAGGGCTATCCTGCCTACGTCTGGGCCGCCTTTGTCCTGACCGGGAGATATTGAGGGACCCGTCGACGACGGGTGCAGGACTGCGATGGGCTTACTGCGCCAGGGCGGCCGCTCCGGCCGACTGGGGATCGAAACCGATCCCTGGGGCCTCCAGGATCTCGGCGATCCGGAATCCTGGGTCAAGATCGTCGATCCCCTTGGCCTTGCCGAAGAGCATCGAGGAGAAACCCTCGACGAGGGAGAGGGCAGGGGCCACCAGGAGGAAATGCAGGGCGGCGTTGGTCAGGATGTCGGTCTCGCCCACGTGGCTGCCGAGGAGGCAGGGCACCCCCCTGGATGCGCCGTAGGCGGCGATCCGTTTGGCCGCGAGAAGGCCGCCGACCTTGGATATCTTGATGTTCAGAATGTCGCAGGCTTCGTTGGCGATCAGGGCTTCGGCATCCTCGGGACCGCAGAGGGATTCGTCGACCACCACCGGGATTCCGAAGGCCTTCCGGATCTCCCGAAGTCCCTCCAGGTCCCCCTTGGCGACGGGCTGTTCCACGGCGGCGAGGCAAAAGGGCTGCAACCGGCGAAGATGGGAGAAGGCTTCCTCCCGGGTCCAGTTGCCATTCGCGTCAACGCGCACCTCGATGGCCTCTCCGAAGAGGTTCCGGACCAGCCTGAGCCGTTCCACATTCTGATCCGCATCGCGGCTGGCAATGACCTTGAGGGAGCCGAAGGTCCCCCGTGTGATGGCTCCGTGAAATTTGCGGATCTCCGCATCGGACAGAAGCGGGATCGGGAGAGACCAGGGGAGTTCGCTCCTGATCCCGGGCCCGATGAGGCTGTGAACGGGGATTCCCCGTTCACGGCCGAGCCCGTCGAGGAGGGCGATGTCGACGGCGCCGAGGGCGGACTGGAACGTCCGGATCCCCCGCCGGTTGCAGACCCCTTTGAGCCCCTCCAGGAGCCCTTCCACGTCATCAAGTGAGTTCACGTCCCGGCCGGTGAGAAAATCGGCAAAGGGTCCTGCGAGCAGCCCGAGGACCGAGTCGGGGGTTTCACCCGTAACATAGGCCCTCGGGACGCTTTCCCCGTGCCCGACCACCCCGGCGTCGAAGTGGAGGGTGACGAGGATCGACTCCGCCTTCTGACGCAGAAGGTGGCTGGAACGGTATCCGAAACGGAAGGGGGCGTCAAATGGCGACGGGGTGATGCGAACGATTTTCATAACCCTCCTTGGCCGATAGGGAGAACTGCTTCTTTTGGAAGAGACGGAGACAGGCCTCCGAGACCGCCTCGTCGTAGAGGACCCCCTGGTTCGAGTCGATCTCCTCGAGGGCCTTGTCGATGCCGAGGGCGGGCCGGTAGGGCCGGTGGCTGGCGATCGCCTCGACGACATCGGCCACGGCCAGGATTTTGGCCTCCAGCAGGGTATCTTCCCCGACCAGGCCGGAGGGATAGCCGGACCCGTTGATCCGCTCGTGATGCTGTTGGACGATCCGAGCGATGGGATAGGGAAAATCGATACCCTTGAGGATGTTGAAGCCGATCTCGGGGTGCTGCCGGATGAGCTCCATTTCGATCTTGTTCAAATTTTTTGGTTTGCTCAGGATCTCCACCGGGACGCTGATTTTGCCGATGTCGTGAAGGACCGCGGCGATGCGGATCGCCTTGCACTGCTCTTCGTCGATCCCCATTTCACGGCCGATCTCCACGGCCAGCCGGGCCACCCGTTCCTGATGGCCCGACGTATAGGGGTCGCGTGATTCGACGATGGTGGAGAGGGTCTGGATCGTGCTGTCCATCGCGCTCTGCAGCTTGACATAGCTCTGCTTCAGTTTGGCCTCGGAAAGCATCAGGTCCGTGAGGTCCTTGAAGGTCCCCACGACCCCGATCACATTTCCCTCGGAATCCAGATTGGGTGCCCCGCTGATGCTGAAGTAGCGGTCCGATCCGTCCCGGTGGAGGATGGCGCCGATCACGTCCCGGACGGTGATCCCCCGTTTGCGGGTCATGCTGAACAGATGCGTGTAGACCTGCGACTCCTCCTTCCGGACGAAATCGATGAAGTACCGCCCCAGCACCTCCTCGCTCGGATGTCCCAGGATCCTCTCCCAGGCGGGATTGACATAGGTGAAGACGCCCTGGGTGTCGATCATGTAGATGATGTCCGGGGTGCTTTCACTAAGAGAGCGGAACCGCTTTTCGCTTTCCGCGATCTTCCGGTACGAGATGGCGTTGTTGATGCTGATGGCGATCTGGGGGGCGATGCCCATGAGCAGGCTCATGTCGCTCTGGCTGAGGAGACGTTTGGAACGGACGTTGTCCACGACCAGAACGCCCAGGGATTTCTCCTTGAAGACGACCGGGACGCAGATAAAGGACTGGGTGCCCATCTTCTGGATGAAGGCCAGGCTTCTGGTGGAGATGTCCTTTTCGATGTCGCTGATCTGGTTGATGAGGAAGGGGGTCTGCTTCTTGAAGCAGACCACAAAGGCCCCGCGGGATTTGGGGTTGTCCAGGTGGAACTCCGCGGCTTCTAGGACCTGGCGCTGTTCCGGGGCGTATCCGTATCCGATGGAGTACTTCAGGCGGGTCCGTTCCCGGTTGGCCAGGAGGATCATGCCGCGGTCGAAGTCCAGACGTTTTTCCAGCGCGTCCATCACGAAGGTCAGGAGCCGGTCGATATCGAGGATCGAGGAGGTCGCCTGGCCGATCTCGTGGACCAGGAGGGCGTTGTTGTAGCCGATGTTGATCTGTTCGATCAGACGGCCGGCGGCATCCCCTTGGCTCTCCATGTTCTTCGCCAGATTCATCTTGTCGACGTGCTCGGCGTAGTAGGCGATTCCCGCGGACAGGGCGAGGCAGGCGAGCAGGCCCGAGACCGCCACGTACGGCGAGAAAAGCAGCAGGAGGACCGCACAGAGGGGAAGGCTCATGAGGGTGGTGAAGTTGCGGATCCTCTTCAGGAAGAGCGTAGGGGCCTCCTCCCAGGTAATGTCATAGACGCACCGCTCGTCGCCCCGGTGGATGCAGGTCGGGTGTTCGATATTGGCGTATTTGCCTGTGTAGATTTTGGCGATTGCCTCCATGGTGCCGATCCGGTTCTGGCACTGGTAGACCTTTTCCTGGACGCCGGGATTCTGGGTGACCACCACCTCCACATGCTGGGAGCCCAGGGCCGTGGTCCGGTAGACCTGGCCGCGATTCACGTTCGTCGCGATCTTGTCGACCAGCGAGTAGGCGGTCGCGGGGGAGATGAAACCGAGGAGGTACTGTTTGATCGCCCCAGAGGCTTTGGAGGAGAAGGAGAAGCGTCCCACGTCGCGGGAAATCGTGGGATTCCCCGTCAGGTTCGAGATCATCTCGTGAAAACGGTCGACCTGATCCTGGGTGAACCAATGCCCCTCGTCATCCAGCTGGTAGGTTGTCATGCCGGCATGGTCGAGGATCGAGGGGATATCCATGTCGGGGTTGTTGATTCGGAGGTATTCGATGTAGTTTTTGAAGAGCCTGCTGTTGTAGATCGGCAATTCGCTCATTTCGGCATCACTTTCCTCAGGAGGTGTCTGATGAGGAAGCGGAGGGTGAGCTTCGTTTTTTTCTCCATGTGCTCTAGATAGTCCTTTCCGTATTGCGTGTCCAGGATCCAGAGCAGGTACTGCTTGTCCACCTTCACCCCCTGCTCCAGGGGGTAGGATTCGGGGTAGACCATCAGCGGCACGCTCGGACTTTCATAATCCGCGGCCAGCCGGGTCGCGGCGGCGTTCAGGACCTCCCAGGGCAGGCCGGCCGGGTCGGTCACGATGATCTTGATGCTGTTGAGGAGCTCCGAGAGGTTGAGGCCCAGGGAGGAGCGGTTGGCGATGAGGACCGCCTTGGGGACGTCCCCCCGGCACAGGCTGTAGATCCGCCATTGCCGGACGAATCCGTAGCGCCTGTACACCTTCTCAAGGGGTTCGTCGCCGTTGTCCCCCTGTCCGGGGCGCAGGACATCCAGGAGCAGACCGCCGGAGGCGTTCCGGTAGAAGCGCTCCAGCTCCGGCAGGTGGTCCGTCTCGAATTCGGTGAGCCGCCAGCCCTCCGGCAGGGGCGCCGACGGGCCATCCGGCGTGTGGTTGAGATAGGCGAAGAGGTCCAGGGAACAGGCCCTGGGGTTGGCCAGGTCCCGGGCGAAGCCCCCGAAGAAGAGGTTGGGGAAGTGGTTCTCGGGGCGGAAGTAGAAGATCATGTGGTCGATCCCGACCGAGGGGTAGCGGTAGAGGCCGTCGAAGAACCTCAGGACGTTCCTCAGGACGGACAGCCCCGTCCTTCTGCCGTTGAGGGGCCGTGCCGCCAGGTGATGGACCATCCAGGCCCGCTGGTAGGCCCTGAAGATGGCGACGTGCCCGTAGATCTTGTCGTTCTCCTGGTAGGTGAAGTGGGCCTCGATCTCCTGGTCGTCCCGGTAGAGCTTGCGGTAGGTCTCCTTGAATTCTTCCCGGGAGGCCTGGATGAGGTGGTACTTCTTGGGGTAGATGAACCCCGTCTCGAAGAAGAATTCCCAGAGGGCGTCCATCTCCATCTCAGTGGAGAAGCGGGCCCGAGGATCGGCCGCGCGAACCATGATGTGGCTCAGGAGACGGTAAGCCTTGAAATCCATGTCGAGGATGGCCAGGCCGCAGCGAACGCGGTCCTTGCCCATGTCGCGGCGGTAGACGACCTGGGCGTCGCAGGTCATCTTCAGAGCCCCCGCATAGCGGATCTCGATCCCGGGGATGATCAGACCCGGCATCAGGACTCCGTCGGCGGCCCTCTCCATGACGGAAAAACCCGCAAAGGTCAGATCAAGGATCTCCCTCTGGAGGGACTTCTTGAAGAACGGGTGTTCAAAGTGGGCTGTGGGGGTCGGCGTGATCTTCAGGCGGGGGTTGCGTTCCTTTTTCTTCTGGAAGCGGTGGATCTCCTGCCCCAGCGGGGCCAGGACCAGTTCCCGTTCGAAAAGCCCCCCGGCCTGACGGATGAAGCGGCAGGGACCCGAGAATAGGAGCCGTTCCTCCACGGCCATGGAGATCGTGATGTGGGAATCCTTGTTGAACCAGATGAAGGACCCGTTTGCGTCCGGCTTCAGGCGGACCCGGAAGGCCAGGGGGCTGAAATCGATCAGTTCGCCCCGGGCCAGGAAGCCGCTCTGGGTGAGGGAGACTCCGATGCCCACGCAGGCATGGCGCCAGGCCAGCCTTTTGCCCAGCAAGTATCCCTTGTCAGGCAATTTCGCCGTGAATCCTCCTGCCAGCTTGGCGTTCACCTCGATCGGCAGGAGGATCAGGGAAAGGCCGTCCGAGAGGATGACATGGGGAAACGTGGCGTCCTCTGGAATTTCGGGGGCGCCGTTCGGCCAGCGGCAGGTGATCTCCCCGGGCAGGCAGTCCTGGAGCTGAACCCCCACGAGATAGTCTTCCCCGTGCTTCGGGTCGTTCACGTGCAGCATGAGCAAGCCATTGGTGAAGTGGATGTGGTGCAGTGAGTTGATCAGGGCCTTGGGCCCGATCACGGGGGAGGTATGGACCGCCTCGAAGAGATCCTGATGCCTGAAAGGGTGTGCGGTGAGGGGGATCTTCAGGTCGGCGAGCCTCTGCAGATTCTCCATATCGACGGCAAAACGGTGATCCTTTCTCTGCTTGACCATCATATTGACCGGCTCGAAAATCTGCGTCTGGGGAAGCAGCCCTTCGAAGGCCGGGCCCCCCGAGTTCTGGCAGGGGGCGAGCGATCCGCGGCTTCAAAGGACGTGAACGCTGTTGATGCGGTTAAATACCTCTGAAAGCAGCCCCTTGTCAATAACAATATCGTGATTAATATAGAGATCCGAACGATTGATCTTGAGCAAGGGCGGGAAATTTGTTAAAAAGGATCATCGCTTGAATTCCCCGTTCCGCATCTCGGAATTTTCCCTGTTCGCAGGGCGCAGGCCCGCATTGGGGGAGATCGATTCCGCATTAAGGAGGCATCCATGGGACTGAACTATGTCAAGGAAGGCCACATCGCGAAAGTGGGACTGAATCGGCCGAACGAGAAGAATGCATTGGATCCTCAGATCCTGATGGATCTCCACCGGGCTTGGCAGGACATCAACCAGGACGGGCAGATCCGCGTCGTGATCCTCCACTCGTGCCTGCCGGACATCTTCTGTTCCGGAATGGATCTGAAGACGGCGATTCCTATCCTGACGAGGATGCGGGAACCCGAGACTGATGCGGAACGCTGGCTCGCCCAGGTGGGGCCCCATGTCGCCGAGGCGATGCTGAAGCCCAATATCGTGACCAAACCCGTCATCGCGGCCGTCAACGGCTACTGCCTGACCGGCGGTTTCGAGATGATCATGGGAGCGGATCTCCGCCTGGCCTCGGAAGACGCCCTATTCCAGATGCGGGAGGCGAGCCTCGGGATCATGCCCACGGGTGGCTCGAACATCTACCTGCCCAGGGTCCTCACCCCTTGCCGGGCGATGGAGATCCTTCTGACAGCCGGGAATTTCAAGGCTCAGACCCTCCTGGAGTGGGGGTTCCTCAACCGGGTCGTCCCAGCGGACTCCCTCATGGGGGCGGCAATGGAGATGGCTGAGAGGATCGCCGGCAACGGGCCCCTGGCGGTCCAGGGGATCGTCCGTTGCTTCCGGGAAAGCCGGGAGATGGGCTACACCGAGGCCTTCAAGAAGGAGTTGGAGATCGGGCTCCCGATCTTCGCCAGCGCAGACGCCCGGGAGGGGATCCGGGCCCAAAAGGAGAAGAGGAAGCCGAATTTTCCGGGGACCTACACCTGATCGTGTCGTCACAAGGGATCCAGCCCTGGCGGATAGCCGGCCGGGGACGGCGGCTTTTCTGAAGTTGAAGGATATTCCTCCGGCAGGAGGGGTGCCGGCGGGAACGCCGGTGCGGCATCGGCAGGAACGGTGCTGCTGTTTCAAGCGACGGTTTGGGAGGGTAACCCATGACCGGGGACGAGAGACCCGGATAGCGTGTCAGAAAGGAGAAGCTCCATGTCGAAATCGGAAGAGGCGTTGAAAGAGGCCTTCGCGGGCGAGTCCCAGGCCAATCGCAAGTACCTGGCCTTCGCCGCCAAGGCGGACCAGGAGGGGTACCCCCAGGCGGCCCGGCTCTTCAGGGCCGCGGCGGAGGCCGAGACGGTCCATGCCCACAATCACCTGCGGGCCCTCAAGGGGATCCGCGGCACCCGCGAGAACATCGAGGAGGCAATCGGCGGGGAAACCCACGAGTTCAAGACCATGTACCCCGCGATGATCGAGGCCGCCAAGGCCGAGGGGAACAAGGACGCCGAGCGGACCTTCACCTTCGCCAACGAGGTGGAAAAGATCCACGCGAAGCTCTACCAGCAGATGCTCGCATCCCTGGCGGCCGGCGGCGAAACCTATGCCTACTGGGTTTGCCCGGTCTGCGGCTATACGGCGGAGAAGGAAGCCCCCGAGACCTGTCCGGTCTGCAGCGCCAAGGGGAAGATGTTCAAGAAGGTGGAATAGAAAGGAGCCCGCGATGGAACCACGTTTGAATGCGTTGGAGATCGCCCTGAAGAACGAGATGAACGAGCATCACTTCTACAAGAAGAATGCGGAGCGGACGAAAAACGCCCTCGGCAAAGCGATGTTCTCCCAGATTGCCGATGAGGAACTCGAGCACCACGCGAGGCTCCAGCAACTGGCCGAGAACTGGAAGAAGGACCAGAAGTGGCCCGAGACGGTTCCCCTGAAGGTGAAGCACACGGCGGTGAGGTCCGTTTTCGGCAAGGCCGCCAAGTCCGCGGGGACGGTCGCCGGCGACGCCGACGACCTGGCAGCGGTTCGCCAGGCGATCGATTTCGAGGCGAAGGGGGCGGCCCTGTACGCGGAGCTACGCGACCAGTCCGCCGACCCCCAGGAGAAGGCCTTCTTTGCCCTTCTCTCTTCGATCGAACACGAGCACTTCTCCTCCCTGAAGGACACGGAGGAGTACTTCGCCGATCCGGGCGCCTGGTTCCGGAAGCACGAGCGCACGCTTCTGGACGGGGCCTAGCGGTCGGATCATCCGACAGTCAAAAGCAGAAGAAAGGCCGGCGAAAGTCGGCCTTTCACTTTCGGAGGAATGGATGGATTCGGACCGGACCTTTTCGGATAGCCGGGACGGACGGGCCTTGCCGGCTTGCCCGTCAACCGCCCGGATGGAGCCGGTTGGCAGGCGGTCCCTCCCGGAAAGACCCGACGCGGGCGGGGCACGCTAGGCATCCCGCAGGGACTCCTCCATGGCCTCGATCCTCAGCGTGAGGTCGTTCCAGTTGTAGTAGAGATCCTCGAGCTCCGCGGCGATCGCCTTGAGCTCCTGGTCGATCTGCCGGATCCGTTCGGGCTCCTTGTAGATCTCGGCCCCGCAGAGGATGGTCTCGTCTTCCTTCTGCCGGGCCTCCAAAGAGGCGATCCGTGTCTCCGTGTCAGTGAGCTTCTGCCTAAGCGATGCGGTTGCCCGGGAGATCCGATTGCGTTCCTCAGCTTCCCGCCGCTTGTCTTCCTTGGATTTGCGGGACCGCTCCTCGATCCGGCGGTTCTTCCCATTGCCGCTGCGGCCCTCCGGTCCTCTTTCCCCCTCCTGGTCCCCCGGGGGCATTCCCGCCGTTTGGGGTGACGCAGTCGCCGAGTTGTCTGCAGACGGAGCCGGAGGAGCAGAAACAGGCGGAGCCAGGGCCGCGACCTGCTCTTCCCGCCGCTTCTCGATGAAGTAGGAGTAGTTTCCCCGGTACTCGTGGCAGACCCCGTCGCGGAGTTCGAAGACCCGGCCCACGAGGTTGTCCAGGAAGAATCGGTCGTGGGAGACGATGAGGATCGTCCCGTGGTAGTTCAGCAGGGCGTTCTGGAAGATCTCCCGGGTCTTGATGTCTAGGTGGTTCGTGGGCTCGTCGAGGATCAGGAGGTTCGTGTCCGTGAGCAGGATCTTCAAAAGGGCCAGCCGTGACTTCTCGCCGCCGGAGAGGACTGAGATCGGCTTGTAGACGTCGTCGCCGGAGAAGAGGAAGGCTCCCAGGAGGTTCCGCCGCTCCTGGTCGTTGCTCCGGGTCCCGGTGGCGCTTACCTCCTCCCAGATGGTCCTGCTGTAATCCAGGTTCTGGGCGCTCTCCTGGGAGAAGAAGGCCATCTTGACGTTCAGGCCTGCAGTCACGCTGCCCGCCGTGGGGGCCTCCTCGCCGCTCAGGA
>CAYOGU010000008.1:0-12758 GCA_964403345.1 uncultured Syntrophus sp.
CGGGTTCGGCTGGCGCTGGGTGATCGGGACCTCGGGCGTCCTGGTCCTGGCCCTGGCCTTGGCGATCCGACTCTTCATGCGGGACGATCCCGCCGAACGGGGTTACGAAAGCTACGCCGGCGCGGCCGGCGTCCCCCAGGCCCAGTCCCTGGCCATGGTCCTCAGGGGATTCCTTGAGATCTGGCGTTACCCCAACGTGGCGCTGCTGGTCTTCGTCCCCTCAGGCCTCTGCGGAGTCTTTCTCACCTTCACCGGCCTCTGGGGGGTCCCCTTCTTCGTCCAAGTGCACCGGATGGGCACCCCGACCGCCTCGCTCATCACCAGCGGGATGCTGATTGCCTTCTCCCTGGGGGCAGTCCTCTTTGGCCACCTCTCCGACCGGTGGGTCAAGAGGAAGATCCCCTACCTCCTGGGCGGACTCTTCTGCCTGGCCGGCTTCGCGGTCCTGGCCGTCGCGCCGGCGGCCCCCCTGGCCGTCCTGGTCCCGCTGGTCCTCCTGAGCGGCCTGGGCTCCGGCGCCATGTGCCTGACTTTCCTTTTCGCCAAGGAGTCCGTCCCGGCCCGGCTCGCCGGGACCGTGGCCGGCGCCGCCAACATGGGGGTCATGATCGGACCGCTCACCCAGCAGCCCGCCATCGGCTGGATCCTGGACCGTTACTGGACGGGCGTCCTGACCGGGGGCGTGCGGGTCTACGACGGACAAGCCTACCAGGTCGCCTTCATCTTCCTGTTCATCTGGATCCTCGCCGCCTTCGGCGCGCTACTCATGACGAGAGAGACCCGATGCCGCCCCTATGGAGAAGACAGCCCGGGTCGTCGATGACCGCCAGGGGTTCCCGGAGGGAAACGACGCTATTTCTGAATGCGCAGGTCTGCAGAGATAACGACGGGAGGCCGCCGTTATTCGACCCTCACGAAAGAAGAAAACCCGGCGGGTTGCCTTGGCCGGATTTCAAACTTGGCGCCGCTGCAAATATGCTGATCGTACAGAGAATCAATAGCGTAACCCGCGGATGATGTCCCATAAGGAGGATAACCGGACCCTTCCCATTTATAGGTTGTGCAGAAGCCGGTCAGGTGCTCCAGGCACTTTTTGGATTTCTTTGTGACAGACCGATTCTATGTAATTCCCTTGAACTCAATCTCGGCTCCGTTGCTGAATACCATTTGGACATCGCACCCGTATTGGTAATCCGTAGTATTCGTGACCTGGAAGGAATCTTCTTTTTCGTCGGTCTGGGCCGCGCCTGCTGATGACAGGATGAAGAGGGCGGGCAGAACGAGCAGGAAAGCGAAACGGGTTGTCTTCATGAAATATCTCCTTACGTGCATGGTCGGGATCAAAAACGGGGTGGTTCCGGATATTCTTCTTTTCATCATCTTCCTCCCTTGCAGCAAGTGCAATCTCGGCGTGCGAGTTTCTTCTTAACCCTTCATCCTCATTCAACAATCGCGCCGGGACATATACATTGTAATTCAAAGATCTTTCAAGTCTTTTCTTCCCTCTGAAACCGGCTGGCACTGCCAACAAAGTTGGCAGTGCGCGGAAAGAGAAAAGACTTGAAACGGACGGAAATGCCGCATATCCTTTTTCCGGCCCGTAATAAGCAAACAGACCCTGATCGGGAGCTACAGACTTTGAACGGAGCAGCCCCTCTCTTCAGTATCGAGGGCTGGTGCGAAGATCCCCTCCCTGAATCGTGGTCCCAGGGACGCGGCGACGGACGGTCCCGCCAAAAGGGCTTCGGAAGGTTGTGATGAGGATTCTGCTGGTCGAGGACGACGCCAAGATCGCATCCTTCGTCCTGAAGGGACTTAGGGCCGCGGGCTATGCAGTGGACCACGCCCCAGACGGCGAGGAGGGCCTCCAGATGGCCCTGACGGAGCCCTACGACGCGGCCGTCGTCGACATCATGCTGCCCAGGCTCGACGGCCTTGCGCTCATCGAACGGCTCCGGGTCCGGAAGGTGAACACCCCCGTCCTGATCCTGAGCGCCAAGGGAACCGTGGAAGACCGGGTCCGGGGCCTGGAGCGGGGGGGCGATGACTACCTCCCCAAGCCCTTCGCCTTTTCCGAACTCCTGGCCCGCCTGCAGGCCCTGATCCGCCGGGCCGGCGGGATCTCAGAACCGACACGGCTGACCGTCGGGGACCTCAGCGTCAACCTCCTCACCCGGGAGGTCCACCGGGGGCACCGGCGGATCGACTTGCAGCCCCGAGAATTCTCCCTTCTGGAATACCTGATGCGCAACGCCGGCCGGATCGTCTCCAAGACGATGATCATGGAACATGTCTGGGACTACCATTTCGATCCCCAGACCAACGTGGTCGAGGCCCGGATCAGCCGGCTCAGGGACAAGATCGACCGGGGATTCGACACCAAGCTGATCCAGACCGTCCGGGGGGTGGGGTATGTCCTCAGAGCGACCCAGACATCCCTGGAATAGTCTTTCCCTCCGCCTGACCCTCTGGTACACGGGGATTTTTACTCTCTGCACCTTTGCGGCCTTCCTGCTCTTCTATCTCCTGATCGCCTCGGTGATTCGGGAGCGGACCGATCAGGAACTTCTGGGCCATGCGGGCCAGTTCTCGACGCTCCTGGCTGAACGGGGGATCCAGACTGTGGAGGAACTCGCCGTCCTCGAGGCCCAGGCAGCCGGAGAGAAGAAGGTCTTCTTCCGCCTCCTCTACCCCACGGGACAGGCCTTCTCCTCCTCGAGCATGTCCTACTGGAAGGAGATCGCGGTCCGCAAGGAGGCCCTGGAAAAGCTCCTGGCCGAAAAGATACCTGTCTTCGAGACGGTCGACCTCAAAACCCGCCGGGAGGAGATCCGGATCCTCTACGCCTTGATCGGTCCGGGGATCATCCTCCAAGTCGGCCAGTCCACGGAGCACTACGCCAGGATTACCGAGGCCTTCAGGAGGACCTTCGTGATCACGATGGCCCTCCTGATCGGCCTGGCGGCCGGCGTTGGCTGGTTCATGGCCCGCCGCGCCGTCTCGGGAGTCGAGGCGATCCGGCGGACGGCCCAGGGCATCTCCGGCGGGACCCTGGAGCGGCGGGTGCCTGTCCGGGGACGGGGCGACGAGATCGACCAATTGGCCATGACTTTCAACCGGATGCTCGATCGGATCCAGGAACTGGTCAACGAAATCAAGGAGATGGGCGACAACATCGCCCATGACCTCAAGAGTCCCCTCACCCGGATCCGGGGGAACGCCGAGGTGACCCTGACGACCGGAAAATCCCTGGCCGAGTATGAGGCCCTGGCGGCCGGCACCGTCGAGGAGTGCGACCGGCTTCTGGAAATGATCAACACGATGCTTTTGATCTCCCGAGCCGAGGCAGGCGTCGAGAGGCCTGTCCGGGAACCGATCGACCTGGCGGCCCTCCTGAAGGAGGCCTGCGACCTCTTCGGGTCGGCGGCCGAGGACAAGGGCCTGACCCTGTCCTGCAACATCCCAGAACGGTGCGATATGGAAGGGGACACCCGAATGATCCAGCGGATGATCGCGAACCTTATCGACAACGCGATCAAATACACAGATCCAGTCGGAAACATTGAGATCTCGCTGACAGAAGGGGCGGAAGGGAACCGACTCGTCCGGGTGAAGGATTCGGGGATCGGGATCGAAGCCGGAGAGCTCCCCCGGATTTTCGAGCGCTTCTACCGTGGCGACCGGAGCCGCTCCACGGCAGGGACGGGTTTGGGGCTCAGCCTCGCCAGGGCCGTCGCCCGGGCCCACGGCGGGGATATCCAGGTGGACAGCCGATCCGGCCAGGGTAGCACCTTCACGGTGACCCTCCCACGATCGGCCCCGTAGAACCCTGCCAGCCCCGTTTCCCGGTCGAATCGCCCCTGACCGGTCCGGAACAGGCCTTTTCCCCCGTTTGCGGCCGGAAATATAAGCGCAACACTTTAATATTATTTCACTATAATATTTTTTCTCCCCCAGGAACGACCATTTTACTTGACGGGGGACACCCGTCCGTCCTATAAGAGTGACTCGCCCAACAAGGAGGTGCGTATGGCATCCCTGGACCTGGGGGGCAGGACGGCCCTGGTTCTGACCGTCTTCCTGTTCCTCCTTATCCACACACTTCCCCTACAGGCTGAAGAACTTACAGCGAAACCGGAGGAGTGGGGCGGCAAGCAGATTGCGGCCCCGAAAAGCGGAGGGGGCGTCGTAGGTGTGGCCACCTACTACGCCAACAAGTACAACGGGAGAAGGACCTCATCAGGGGAACGTTACCGGCCGAACAAGATGACGGCCGCCCACCCGACTCTCCCATTGGGGACTCGGGTCAGGGTCGTGAACCTGACCAATCAGAGAGAGGTGGAGGTCCGGATCAACGACCGCTGTCGCCCCAGAAGTTTCCCCCTAATCGATGTTTCCCGGGAGGCGGCGAAAAGGCTTGGCTTTATCAAAAGGGGGGTCATCCCCGTCGAGGTGGTGACCATCGAAGAGGACAACATCTAATCCATCTGGAGTAACTGTACCAAGAGCAACTGTTCCAAAAATAAAATTGGGCGAATAGAGGGAAGGCCGGTCCATTGGGACCGGCCTTTCTTCGTTCCGGGTTTTTTAACTTAACCTGGGATACAAAAAATGTTATAAGTGACCGCTTTCGGGTGGATCAACAGGGCTTGGCAAGCGGAATGTCATGTAAGAGGGAACTTGAACCATGAACGCAAAATTTATCAATGCATTTCTTCATGCCACCGTCCATGTCCTGAAGACCATGGCCCTGGTCGAGCCCAAGGCAAGCAGACCCTACGAAAAGACGAACAATATCGCCGTAGGCGACGTTTCCGGCATCGTCGGGATGACCGGTTCGGCCACAGGGTCGCTGGCCCTGAGCTTCAGCGAGAAGTGCATCATCCGGATCGTCTCCAACATGCTGGGAGAGGTGCACAAGGGGATCAACAAGGAGATCGAGGACGCCGTCGGCGAGATCACCAACATGATCTCCGGTGATGCCCGCCGGATGCTGCAAGCGGACGGATACACGATCGAGTCGGCGATCCCCACCGTCGTCTCGGGAAAGAACCACAAAATCACCCATGTCCTGGGCGGTCCCAGCATCGTCATCCCCTTTGAGGTCGAGGGGATGACTTTTGTCGTGGATGTCTGTCTGTCCGATTGACGGCAGTCGGACGCCTCCTTCCCGATACAAATTTGTCCCTTTTCCCATCCTCCGGCACCGTCTCGTTCCATTTGAGACAGGTCTCGAACCCGGCATTTTTATAATTCCTGTTCAGATACACCAAGTTGCAATCCTTTCCTCAGTTGGCAAGGTTATTGCGATAGAGTAAAACCATAAGGGCCCATTCTGGGTCCGATCCGGAAACCCAAAAGAGGAAAGGAGGCAGGACAATGGGAACCAGAGCCCCGGTAAGACACAACATTCCCGAAGCGTTCAACCCAACCCTTATTGTGAACGGCGGAACCCTCGACCAGTGCGGCAGATCTGCCCATGTCTGTTCCCTTTCCTCCCATGCGGAGCCGCCCCTCGACGGAGAGGCGATCCGTTCGATGGAGGAGCGTTACGGGATCCGGGAAGAGGGGATGTTCTGAAGCGTCTCCGACGGCCGCCCTTTTCGGGCCGCCCCAACGCTGCCCCAGAGCGGCGCGGGCGGCCTTTTTCTTTCCCCATCAGGACCACATGACCAAAAGGTAATCTTCCGGTCATCCTCCCGTCAGGTTCCATCCCTATACTGGGACAAAAGGCCGCACAAACCGGCCCTAAATTTTCACAAGGAGGATCGATCATGAATACCAACCGAATATTAAAGATCGTTTTCGCTGGGTTGTTGATCGGCGCCGTCCTGGGCATCGGGTATGGCCTGTCGGCGACGGTCTCGTCAGAGGCAACAGCCGCGCCGGCGGTCGTTGCAACGGCATCCCAGCCCCAGATGGTCCCGGCCACCTTCAGCGACCTGGCCGAGAAAGTCCGTGCCGGCGTCGTCAACATCCAGGTCGTCAAGAAGGTCCGGGGCGCCGACTTTCAAGGCTTCCAGGGAACTCCTTTCGGCAGCCGGAACCCCTTCGGCGATTTTTTCGGCCCCTTCGGGGGGAATCCTCCCGAGGGGCGCCGGGAGGGCGTCGGCTCCGGGTTCATCATGAGCCGAGAGGGTTACATCCTGACCAATAACCACGTCGTCGAGGGTGCCGATCTGATCAAAGTGAAGCTCGCCGGGGGCGAAGAGTTAGGCGGACGGATCGTCGGCCGGGACCCCAAAACCGATCTGGCCTTGATCAAAGTCGAGGCCTCTTCGGCCCTCCAACCCCTCACCCTGGGCGATTCGGACGCCCTGAAGGTGGGCAGTTGGGTAGTGGCCGTGGGCAGCCCCTTCGGACTGGAGCAGACCGTGACCGCAGGGATCGTTAGCGCCAAGGGCCGGGTCATCGGATCGGGTCCCTACGACAATTTTATCCAGACCGACGCCTCGATCAATCCCGGCAACAGCGGCGGTCCCCTGATCAACCTGCAGGGGGAGGTGGTGGGGATCAACACGGCGATCATCGCCTCCGGCCAGGGGATCGGCTTCGCGATCCCGATCAACATGGCCAAGCAGATTGCCCCCCAACTCCAGAAGCAGGGCCACGTGACCCGGGGGCTGCTGGGGGTTGCCATCCAGGACGTGACGCCTGAGCTGGCCAAGGCCCTTGGCCTGAAGGAGAGGCGGGGGGCCCTGGTCGCCTCCGTCAATCCCGGCGGCCCGGCCGAGAAGGCGGGGATCGAAGCGGGAGACCTGATCGTGGCGTTCGACGGCAAGCTGGTCGCCGATTCAAAGGAGTTGCCCCGGATCGTTGCCGCGACACCAGTGGGCAAGACCGTCACGGTGACGCTCCTTCGGGAGGGCAAGACCCTCGATCGCCAGGTGAAAGTGGGAGAAATGGAGGAGAAGGCCGTTGAAACGGCCAAAGCCGCACAGCCCCACAAGGCCCTGGGGATCGGCGTCCAGAACCTCACGCCCCAGATCGCCCGGGAGCTGGGTCTCAAAGGGACCGCCGGGGTCGTTGTGACTCAGGTCGAACCGGGGAGCGCCGCGGCCGAGGCCATGCTCCAAGCCGGGGACGTGATCCGGGAGGTCAACCGCAAGCCGGTCAGGAATGTGGAGGAGTTCCTGCGCCAGATCGAACAGGCCAAGGGGCAGGAGAGCCTCCTGCTTCTCATCCAGCGGGGAAGCGGCTCCCTGTTCGCCGCGGTGACGCCCCGATAGCATCCGCAATTTGGTGCACCCGGCCCGCTCATGACCCGGCCGGGTGCACCAAAAAACATCCAGCCCTTTTTTTGCTTTTTCTTCTGATCCGTTTGGAGTAGGATTCCGACAGATTTCGGAAGAGACCTGCCGAATACATTGATCGTGACCGATCGGGAATCAGGAGGGGAGACCCATGGGGACAGCGGAAACCATCGCCGTAGAAAACGCACACACGCCCCCTTTCTTTACCAAGATCCCCATCTCAATCGATAGAGGGGAAGGGGTCTACGTTTGGGACGAGGAGGGGAATCGGTATCTCGACTTAACCGCGGGCTGGGGTGTGACCTGCATTGGACACGCGCATCCAGCGATCCAAGCCGCCCTGAGAGAGCAGGCCGCACGCATCCTGCAGAATCCCAATTCGGGATTGACCTATTCGCCGGTGCGCGCACGACTCCTCTCCCTGCTCGGAGACATCCTGCCTGCACCCCTCACCCGGGTGTTCTTCACAAACAGTGGGGCTGAGGCAAACGATGCCGCCATCAAACTGGCACGCAAGGTCACGGGACGGCGCGAAGTCGTGGCGATGGAACACAGTTTTCATGGCCGCACCATCAGCACAGCGTCGGCGACGGGCCAAGCCAGGCACCGTGAGAAGTTCAGTCCCTTGATGCCCGGATATCGTTTCGTCCCTTTCGACGATCTGGATGGCCTTCAGGGCGTCATGGACGGCGACGTTGCCGCCGTCATTCTTGAGCCGGTTCAAGGAGAAGGCGGCGTCCGAATCCCGCGCGAAGGATACCTGGAGAATGTATCCCGGCTCTGCAGGATGAATGGCTCTCTGCTGATCGTGGATGAAATCCAGACCGGTTTCTGCCGCACGGGCCCCATGTTTGCTATCGGTGAAACCGGGGCTCGGGCGGACTTCCTGACCATGGCCAAAGGCATAGCCGGTGGTTTTCCCCTTGGCGCCTTTGCCGTCTCTGAGGAGGTATCCGGTCGGCTCGAGGTGGGTGACCACGGCGGCACCTACTGCGGGAATCCCCTCGCCTGTTCCGTGGCCTGCGCGGTCATCCGGCATTTGATCGACGACAATATCAGTGCCCATGTGGCGACATTGGGACGAGCGGCACTCGATGAGATGACCCGCCTGAAGGGGATCTTCCCCCGCGCCGTCACGGAAGTCCGGGGCAAGGGGCTCTTGCTCTTATTGGAGTTCCGCGATGAAGCCATCGCGGCGCGGGTCGCGGATGAATGCCTGCGCCGGAAGGTTTTTGTCCGACAGACACAGGGCAATGGCATCCGCATCTTTCCCGCCCTGAACATCGAGCAGGGACAACTCATGGAAGGGCTCGATATAATCAGGCAGGCGATCGAGATCGCGTCTCACGTCCCGGGGTCGATCCCGAAATAGCGGACGGCATTGTGGAAGCAGATATCCTGGACCATCCGGCCCAGGGTATCGGTTTCCTCGAAGATCTCCCCTCTCTCCACATCGGTCCCCAGGAGATTGCACAGGAGTCTCCGGAAGTATTCGTGCCGCGGATAGGAGAGGAAGCTCCTCGAATCGGTGACCATCCCGACGAAACGGCTGAGCAGGCCCACGTTCGACAGGGCGTTGAGCTGCGCCGTCATCCCCTCCTTCTGATCCAGGAACCACCAAGCCGGGCCGAACTGCATCTTGGCAACCATGCTGCCGTCCTGAAAATTCCCGGCCATGGTGGCGAGGACCTCGTTGTCCCTGGGGTTGACGTTGAAGAGGATCACCTTGGGGAGGCGGTCCGCTGCATCCAGTCTGTTCAGAAATTTGGCCAGCGGGGCAGCGATGGGCAGATCACCCATCGAATCGTACCCCGTATCGGGACCCAGCTTGGCGGCCATCCGCGTATTGACGTTCCTCAGGGCCCCGAAATGGAGTTGGTGGGCCCACCCCTTCTCGGCATCCATGGCGGCCAGCTCGGACATCAAGGCGGATTTGAACTTGCGGATCTCCCCTTCATCGAGTCCTTTGCCGCTTCGGATCTTCTCGAAGATGCCCCCCACTTCCCCATCCGTGTAGTCCTCCACATAGGCCGTCTCCAGGCCGTGGTCCGAGATCCGGCAGCCGGCCTCGTGGAAGAAATCGTGGCGTTTCTTCAGGACCTCCAGATAGGTGCGATAATTCCAGATCTCGGCGTCTGCGGCCTTCTCCAGCCGGAGGACCCAGGTGTTGAAGGCCTCGGCCGACTCCACGGCCATGGCCCGGTCCGGCCGGAAGGCGGGCAAGACCTTCACCTCGAAGCCCTCCTCCCGCAGTTTCCGATGGTACTGCAGATCGTCCGCCGGATCGTCTGTCGTGCAGAGGACCTTGACATTCATCCTCCGGATGAGATTCCGGACGGCAAAGGCCTCAGTCCGGAGCATCTCGCTGCACCGCTCGTAGACCGCTTTTGCGGTTGCCTTGTTCAGGAGGGTGTCGCGGACGCCGAAGTAGCGGTCCAATTCCAGGTAGCTCCACTGGTAGAGGGGGTTCCGCACCGTCCTGGGCAGGGTCTCGGCCCAGGCCAGGAACTTCTCCCAGTCGGAGGCGTTGCCGGTGATAAGCCGCTCGTCCACCCCGTTGGCCCGCATGGCCCGCCACTTGTAGTGATCCCCGGCGAGCCAGATCTGCGTCAGGTTTTCGAACCTCCGGTCCTCGGCAATATCCCTCGGCGGGATGTGGCAGTGGTAATCGAAGATGCCCATTCCCTCGGCATATCCGTGGTAGAGCTTTCTGGCCGTCTCGTTATGGAGCAGAAAGTCGTCATGGATCAGCGCGGTCATAGGTCCCTCCCATCGGGCTCGTTGTAAGTGTCAGACTGTGACAAAATGCCTCTTGAACCTGAAAAAACGGGGGATGCCGTCCTCGATGACGGGCGTCACCTCCCCCTGGATCAGGGGCCGGGCGTACCGGAGGAAGGCCTCCGTCACGAAGAATCCGTCCGGGCTGATCCACTCCCGGGGAAAGGCCTTCTCCCCGTTGGCCACCAGGGCCAGGTCCACCAGATCGTAATCGCAGCGATAGGGGGAATCGGACTGTCTCTTGAGGGCCACCATCTTCCCGGAGACGCCGTCGGCGGCGCATTCGACGGCCCTCTTCCCCACCCCGTAGGCCTCCCGGGAATCGGTGAGGGAGGCGTAGTGGATTCCGTTGCGCTGCATGGTCGAGGGGATGGCGAAACGGGACTTGACCTTGACCTCCCGTTCGATCAGGTCCTTGATGAAATTCGCCGCGCCGCCCAACTGGGTGTGACCGAAGGAGTCCTTGGCAAACTCGCCCCTCTGCTCGGAGATGTAAGTCCCGTCGGCCCAACGGGTCCCCTCCGAGACGACGACGACGGCATAGCCGATCTTCGAGAGGAAATGGCGGAGGCGCGCCTTGAAGGCCTCCGGGTCGAAGGGCACCTCGGGCAGGAGGATGATATGCGGGGAGTCGAACTCGTCCCGCTTGGCCAGGGCCGTCCCGGCGGCGATCCAGCCGGCGTTTCGGCCCATCGCCTCGATGACGTTGACCGTGTCGGCCGTGTAGAGGGCTTCGGTGTCCCTGCCCGCCTCCAGCGTCATGGTGGCCAGGTACTTGATGACGCTCCCGTAGCCGGGGCAATGGTCCGTATAAGCCAGATCATTGTCGATGGTCTTGGGGACACCGATGACCCGGATCCCGTAGCCTTCCTTCCACGCGAGCCGGTTGACCTTGTCGGCCGTGTCCTGCGAGTCGTTCCCCCCGATATAGAAGAAATAGCGGATGTTGTACTTTTCGAAGACGGCCAGAATCTTCCCGTAATCATCCTCGCTCTTGACTTTGTAACGGCAGGAACCCAGGGCCGCCGAAGGCGTTGTCATGAGTCCCTCGACAATGGCGGGGTCTTCCTTTCGGATGTCGAAGATCCGCTCGTTCAGGATCCCCAGGATCCCGTTGTGGGCTCCGTAGATCCCATCGATCTCGGGATGGCGCATCGCCTCCTGGATGACGCCGCAGGCGCTCGCGTTGATGACCGCCGTCGGGCCGCCGCTCTGAGCAACGATACAGTTCCCCTTCATCTCTAATCCCTCCCCCTTTGGAACCGGAGTTTTCCTGCGCCCTGAGGTGTGGCCCGCCTCAGCGGCGCCTTGTCACTGGATGTACCGGGTCAAGGCATCAAGGTTCAGGTCCCGGTTCGCCATCAGGAACTCCACCGCCTGCTCCTTGGGATAGCCCGAGTGGATCACCTTGTCCACGGCCAGGGCCACCGCCAGCGGGTCGTCCTTCCCCGGAAAGAGGACATTCCTCCCCACCAGGGCCCCCCGGACGTTCGCCCCGGCCTTCATCCCCTCTGCAAACTCGCCGATCGCCCCCGTGGGATCCCCCTTCGATTCCCCGCCCAACATCAGCAGGGGAAGCGTCGTCGCCTTTACGATCCGGCCGTAGTTCCCGCCATAGGGGATCTTGAGCCAGAGGTTTCTGGTGGAATCCCCCATGGCCGAGGCCACGCCGATGATCTTGACCATCTCGGGGACGGTCTTCTGCATCTTGTATCCTTCGGTGAGGACATAGAGGGGTTCCAGAAAGATTGGGATTTCGTGACGGTTGAGCTCGTTGATCACCTCGGCGCAGGCCAGCATCGTTCTGCCGGCATCACGGCTGGTCACGTCCAACCGGAACATCATCTTGGCGGCGTCCAGATTCAAAAGCCGGATGCTGTCCACAGAAAAGCAGGTAAAGGTGTCTTCCATCTCGAAGAGGGCGCCGGAGAGCCCACCGCGGTTCATGGAGCCCATCATGACCTTCCCGTCCAGGAACGAGGGGCCGCCGCCTTTCTTGACCAAGTGATTAACGATGAAGAGATCCTCGATGATGTCCGTGGTCGCCATGATCCCGTCGACCGCCGGGTCGGTCACGACCCTCAGGACCCGGCCGAGGTACTCCTGCCGGTCCCCCATGGCGATCGGATCATCCTCGGACTTGGTGATCATCCGGCCCGGATGATCTGCGGCCAGGATCACGAGCTTCCCGTCCTTGGTGAGCTTCTTTCTCCTCTTCCTGGCCTTGGCCTCCGCCAGGATGACGCCGGGATCAGTCACCCGGACCTCGGTGACGGCGTCGAAGATGCCCCTGGGAAAGAATCGGTTCAGATCAAAACGATAGCTGCCGACCTCATAACCCGCCATATTGCACCTCCTAACCGCTTAAAGAGTTGATATGTCAAGGAATAATTTAAAGAGGTACCGCCGAAGGTCCCTTTTGTCAACCTAATTTTTCGCCAGCCGGATTCGCCCCGCCCTTGCGGATCTAGGCGGGACGGAGCGACGAGGTGTCAGATGACCTGGCTGATGTGCATGGCCTTGAAGCGGCCCCCGCCGGCCTTAGCCGCCTTGTTCAGTTGGATCAGGCAGCCCGGACAGCCGGTCACAACGACTTGGGCGCCGCTCTCCTCGATGCTCCGGCGCTTCTTATCGAGGATCTTCGCCGCGACGGCGGGATAGTCCATATGGAAAGACCCTGCCCCCCCACAGCACGTGTCGGAGTCCCGCATCTCGACGAACCGCCCG
>CAYOGU010000008.1:12768-26171 GCA_964403345.1 uncultured Syntrophus sp.
GCCTTGAGGAGATCGCGCGGCTCGGATCGGATCCCCTGCCCCCGCACCAGATGGCAGGGGTCGTGGTAGGTGAACAGGGCGTCCACCTTGAGGCGCGGCCGGTAGCCGACCTTCACGAGGTATTCCGTCAGGTCCATGACCTTGCGGCTGAAGGCCGTTGCCCGGTCTCGCCACAGGGGATCGTCGGCGAACCAAGCCGCCATATGTTTGAGGGTCCCGCCGCAGCTGGCGCAGTCGCTCACCACGACGTCGTCATCCTCGTACAGGACGATGTTCTTCCTGGCGAGGGTGAGGAAATCGTCGCGCAGGCCATGGGCCAGATGGGGAAGGCCGCAGCAGAGGTTGTCCCTGAGGACCGGCCTGGTGGTGCCCTTCAGGATCTCGATCGTCTCGGAGGCGGCCTCAGGGAACATCATCCGCATCCCGCAGCCGTGGAAGTAAGCCACCCGGGTCGAGGCCGTCACATCGATGTCGGTCCGAGGGACCGGCTGGCCGAGGGCCGCCGGCCCGGCAAAGGCAGCCAGGAAATGGGCCCGGGTGTACTCGTCCGGCGCCATGCCATAGGGGAAGACGCCGTTGAGGCCAAGCTTCCGGCAGAGGGTCAGCGACCGGGCTGCCAGCTTCACCAGGATATTATTCTTCAGGAAGCCGCCCACGGCCCGGTACTTGGCGTTCATCCCGCCGGTTTTCTCCCAGAGGTACTGGCGGACGTCCACCATCGCTTCGTCGGTCTGGACCTTGCTCGGACAGTTATCGACACAGGCCCGGCAGAGGAGGCAGAAGTTGACGGCCTTGAGGACATCCGGGCCGGGTTCGATGACGCCGTCGGCCAGGGCTCGGGTGATCGCGTTCTTTCCCCGGGCGCTCGAAGCCTCCACGTCCTTCGCCCCGAAGAGGGGACAGACCGTCAGGCAGGAGCCGCAGCGGTCGCAAGGGGCCACAGACTTTCTCGCGCTCCGGAGCAGGGGTTCGTTCAGGTTCTTATGCATGGTTCCCGTTTCCTTCAGGGCCCTCACCAAATCTTGCCGGGATTCAGGATCCCCTTCGGATCGAGGGCCTTCTTCACGGCGATGAGGGTCTGGATGCCGGCATCGCCCAGGGCCTGGGTGATGTAGGGCTGTTTGGTGATGCCGATCCCGTGCTCGCCGGAGAGGGTCCCTCCGACTGCCAGAGCGGCCGCAAAGATCTCGTCGACGGCTCCGTGGACCCGCTTTTCCTCTGCCGGGTTGCTCAAGTCGCAGAGGATCGACGGGTGGATGTTGCCGTCGCCGGCATGGCCATACACGGCGATGGGAAGACCATATTTCTCGGAGATAGCCCGGATGCGGCGCACCACCTCGGGGAAGGCATCGCGCGGGACTGAGATGTCCTCGCCCAGCCGGGTTGGCGCCAGGGACGCGACCGCCGAACTCAAGCCACGCCGGGCGGCCCAGAGCTCGTCCGACTCCTTCTGCGATTGGGCCACACGGAAGGCGAGCGCCCCACACCCCTCGGCCACAGCCTGGATCTGCCGGGCCTGCGAAGCCAGGGCCTCGTCGTTGTCCCCGTCGATCTCCATGACCAGACAGGCCTGCGCAGTGGGATCGAGGGGCGTCCCGCGGTACTTCGCCACGGCCTCCAGAGAGAAGCGATCCATGATCTCAGCGGCTGCCGGGACGATCGCCGCCTGGAGCATCCGGTGGACCGTCGCGCAGCCGTCCTCGAGGGAAGCGAACATCACCTGGAGGGTCCCGCGCTTCTTCGGCATCGGGATGAGCCGGAGCAAGGCCTGCGTGATGATGCCGAGCGTCCCCTCGGACCCCGTGAAGAGGCTCTTGAGGTCGTAGCCGGTGACGTTTTTGAGCGCCTTGCCGCCGGTCTTCAGGATCGTCCCGTCCGCCAGGACCACCTCGAGCCCCATGACGTAGTTGGACGTTACCCCGTACTTGACAGCGCGCATGCCGCCGGCGTTCTCGGCCACGTTGCCGCCGATCGTCGAGAACTTCCAACTCGCCGGGTCGGGCGGAAAGAAAAGTCCCTTGGCGGCGCACTGGTTGTACAGATCGATCGTGCGGACTCCCGCTTCGGCCGTGACCATCATGTTGCCCTCGTCGAGCTCGACGATCCGGGTCATCCGGTCCAGACAGAGGGAGATTCCACCTCTCAGAGGAATGCTGCCGCCGGTCCGCCCGCTCGCCGCCCCCCGCGGCGTGACGGGGATCTCATGCTCCGAGGCCAGGGCCATCACCGAGGAAACCTCCCGGACGTTCAGCGGTCGGACGACCAGGTCCGGTCTGTTCTCTGGTCGCAGGGGCACGTAGGACGAATCGTAGGAATAGCCGAAACGGTCCAGATCGGAATCAAGGGCGTTTTCCGGCCCAACGATGGAACGGATTTGATGCTTGATCTTGTCGGTAATCATCCCAATCTCCTCCGGCGGATGCCGTGCAGGCAAAGACAGCCGCCTGGTCATCCTGTGAGGGGGCAGTATAGGGGAAGAGGATGCCCGTGTCAACCGAAGAGGCGGGTTAATGATGATTCATTTTGGGCCCGTGGGCGCCCCTCAGAGGAATCGGCCGAAGAGACCGATCCCCCGTTCCAGGATACGGGTCACCCACCCGCGCCCCTCATGGACGTCCAGAGTGATCCGCCGGGCCGCTCGAAGATCCTTCGAGAGCATCCGTCTGA
The DNA here is from genome assembly GCA_964403345.1 of uncultured Syntrophus sp. Taxonomy (GTDB): domain Bacteria; phylum Desulfobacterota; class Syntrophia; order Syntrophales; family UBA5619; genus JAKAFS01. The sequence goes on from CAYOGU010000008.1 coordinate 15,436, forward strand.
CCTGGACGCCGAATCGGGCGTCCGTTACGATGCCGTTGATCTCGAAGTTGCGGTGAAAGCTGCGCTGATCGAGGTTTGCCGAACCGAGGATCGTCCGGGTGCCGTCGACCAGCATCACCTTGGCATGGAGAATCTCCCCCGCCAACTCCCGGATCTCGATCCCCCTCTTGAGCAGAGGTGTGTAATAGCTGCGGCCCAGAAACTGAACCAGCGGCACATCGCTCCGGGCTGGAAGCAGGAGCATCACCTTAATCCCGCGGCGGGCGGCCCGCATAAGCGAACGGACCAGACGCAGACCGGGGACGAAATATGGGGTCGCGATAATAATCTCCTCCGATGCGGCCGCAATATGGAACAGAAAGGCGCTGCGGATGTAAGAACCCCGCTGGTGGGGGCCGCCGCTGACGATGACGACTCCGGCACGACCACTCCGGGCGAGGAAGGGATCCGGGACCACGCCAGCGGGGACCTCGGGGAGTTCACCCCGCTCCATCCACCAGGTCTGGCGGAAGCTGCGCACCAGATCCCCTACCGCATTCCCGGAAATGCCGAAACCAAAATCGCGGAAGCGCCCCGGTCCCTGCAGGAGGCCCGAATACTCGTCCCCGATATTGCAGCCCCCAAGAAAGGCCATAGCCCCGTCGATCACGACCATCTTGCGGTGATCGCGGCGGTCGAACCAGAGCAGACCGCGCCGGACGGAGGGGACGTTGAAGGGGGTCACCTCGATCCCCTGCCGGGCCATGTCCTCGAAGAAGGCCGAAGGGGTTTCCAGGGAACCGAGGGCGTCATAGATGAGCCAGACGCGCACGCCGCGCCGGACGGCCGAGGCCAGTGCTTCGGCCAGGGCCCGGCCGGTACGGTCGTCTCGAATCAGGTAGTATTCCACCAGGATGGAGCCCCTCGCCCGGCGAATCGCCGCGTGCAGGGCCCGGAAGAACCCCCGCCCCCGGGGGAAGAGCAGGACCCGACAGTTCCCGTACACGGGCGGGAGGGACGACGATCCCAAACGCCCCAGCAGCCACATCATCCGCGGGAACCGATTTTTACCCTTGAAGGGCCCTTCAGCGGCCATCTCGGCTCCGGCTCATCCTGGCTCCCATCCCCGTGATCTGCCGGGTCGGCAACCCGTCGCGGCGGATCGAGACAGGGGTCCAGAGGGTCAAAGGGCGTCACGGATCGGGGCAGACCTTCTCCAGTCGGCTGGTGCCGTGGGGCTTGGTCGCCAGATGGGTGCTTTCGACGAGCGTGATCAGGGTCTCGATGTTGACCTTGCCGTCCCAGAGGGCCAGGCTTTGACTCACCGTCACGGGGAGGATCTGATCGCCGAACTGGAACTCCTTTCTCCGGACGGCGTTCCTGATCCGTTCGCAGACGATCATCCCGGTTCTGTTGTCGACCCCCGGCAGGATCACCAGGAACCGGTCGCTCCCCAGGCGGCCCAGGGAATCGGTACGGCGCAGACAGGCGTTGATCGTGCGGACACAGTCCTGGAGGACGTAATCGCCGGCCGGGCGGCTGTGGCACTCGTTGATCTGCTTGAGGTGGTCGATGTCCACCAGAACCACGCTGAGGGGGGTTTTCTCCCGGGTGGAGCGGTAGAAGGCCAAGTCCAGGTCATCGAGGACGGCATTGCGGCTCAGGGCGCCGGTCAGAGGATCCAAACGCGACATGAACAGAAGTTTCTTGTTTGCAGCCCGCAGGGCCGTCTGCAACTCGATGATCCGCTTGCCCGTATGGAGACGAACCTGCAGTTCCTTCGTGTCGAAGGGCTTAGTGATGTACTCGTCCGCCCCCGCATCGATGCCGGTGACGAGATCCTCCTTGTCGCTCCGGCCGGTCAGCATGACGACGTAGGTGTACCGGTCTCCGATCTTCTCGGACTCCCGCAGTCGGCGGCACACCTCCAGCCCGTCCAGCCCCGGCATCCCCCAGTCCAGGATGGCCATCTGCGGCCCGCCTTCCTGCTGGAGGATCTTCCAGGCCTCCAGGCCGTCGGCGACGGTGACGATGTCGTAGCCCCATTTGAACAGCAGCGTCTTCAAGAGCCGGCTGTTGATGGGATCGTCTTCTGCGATTAAGACCTTCATCCTCTTCGGCCGCAGGTTCTCCTGCGACCCTCTCCTTTCAATCCCCGCCTGCCAAGGAAAAACGCTCACTCCCGGGGCGGCGGGCATCTGAGCGGGCTGGAACGCTTCTGCGATAGCGGAGGATACGAAGAGCCCCCCGGCCTGTCAAGGAGATTTTTCACTCTGCCCCGCAGGCAGAAGGTCCTGTCCCGACCTCCCCCACCCGGTCAGGAATCGAGGACTTGCCGGACCTTCTGGGAGAGGGCCTGGAGCGAAAAGGGTTTCTGGATGAAGTTGACCCCCTCCTCCAGGATCCCGTGATGAGCGATGACATCGCTCGTATACCCCGACATGAACAGGACCTTGAGGTCGGGACGCAGGGGCTTGATCTCTTTGTAAAGCTCCATGCCGTTCATGTGGGGCATGATGACATCGGTCAGGAGCATGTGGATGGGGCCCGCATGTTCCTTGACCATTCTGACGCAGTTGTTGACGTCCTCGGCCGAGAGGACCCGGTAGCCGATGCCCGTCAGCATGTCGGCCGCAGTCCTCCGGACCGTTTCATCGTCCTCGACCAGAAGGATCGCCTCCTCGCCGCGTGGAACCTCATCCTTTACGAACGACGGATGTCCGTGCGGCGCCTTTTCTTCCAGCACCCTGGGGAAGAAAATCTTGAAGGTACTCCCCCGGCCCGCTTCGGAATTGACGGAAATGGTTCCCCCGTGCTGTTTGACAATGCCGTATACTGTCGAGAGCCCCAGCCCCGTCCCCTTGCCCAATTCCTTGGTGGTGAAAAAAGGATCGAAGATATGTTCCAGGGTCTTCTCATCGATCCCGCGTCCGGTATCGTTTACGGAAAGCATCACATACCGGCCCGGCGTAATCTCCACGTGGCGGGAGGCGTAGGTCTCGTCCAATTCGATATCGCCCAGTTCAATGGCCAGGGAACCGCCCTCGGGCATGGCCTCCTGGGCATTGAGCGACAGGTTCAGCAGCACTTGCTCAATCTGTCCGCGGTCGGCCCATATTGGACTTACCGGCGGCTCGATCCGGACGGTGATCAGGATGTCCTCCCGGATGGTGCCACGTAGGACCTCCTCAAACTGACGGACGATCTCGTCCAGTCGAACGACCTTCAAATCGAGCACCTGCCTGCGGCTGAAGGCGAGCAGCCGCTGGGTCAGGTCCCGGGCCTTTTCCGCGGACTGTTTGATCTGTTTGAGTTTTCGGAGGTTCGAATGCCCCTCGGGGAGTCCGATCGCCAGAAGGTCGACGTACCCGAGGATCGGGGTGAGCAGGTTGTTGAAATCGTGTGCGACCCCGCCGGCCAGAAGACCGACCGTTTCCATCTTCTGCGAGTGGAGGAGTTGCTCCCTGAGGACCGACTGCTCCTCCTGTGCCCGTTTACGTTCGGAAACGTCGATGAGGATCCCCTGATAACCGGTCACGCATCCCTCCCGGTCCCGAACCACCAGGGTGCAGTCATCGACCCACAGGACGTCTCCTCCCTTGGCGACGATCCGGTATTCCTGCCGGAATGTGCTGATTCCCCGCTCGGTGTAGTCCCGGACCTCGGAGGCGACCCTCCCCAGATCCTCAGGATGGACCATCGAGGCGAAGGAAACAGAGCCGGACAGGAGCTCCTCCGGCGTATAGCCGAACTGTTTCACGTTGCTCGACACGAATGAGACCGGCCAACCCCCTCCGGTTCCCCAGCGGAAGAGGACCGCAGGGCTGTTCTCAACCACGATGTTGGCCTGCCTTAGCGCTTCCTCGGCCCTCCGTCTGCGGATGATGGTCAGGCCCAAGAGCAGGACCATGACGCTCAGAAGGGTGACCACCAGGAACGTGGTCCAGACGTAACCCTTGTATCTCCCGTAAAAGGAATCGGGCCGGTTGAGGACGACGGATCCTCTGGGGAGTTTCGAGACCGGGATATCGAACCGCTTGAGTTGGCGGTGGTCGAACATATACTGGTTGGCCTCCAGGGCGGTGACGATGGGCATCCCGTCGGCGATCTGACCGCCCAGGATCCGCAACGCCAGTTTCGCGGCCATCCGGCCCTGCCGATACCCACTGACCAGTTTGCCCCCCACGATCCCGTATCCCAGATAGACGTCCCAGAGGGAATAGATGGGAACGGAGCTATAGCGGCTGACCCACTGGGTCGACTCCCCGTACATGAGTTCCCGTCCCGTCTCATCGGTGATCAGCCCGTTGAGGAAGACGATTGTACCCTTCTCCAGGCCTTCCAGCCTCGTTTTCAGTTCGGAAACGGACAGATCGTCCCAGAAGGAGATTGGGAGATCGGGACGCCCGACCAGGGCCGCCGCGAAACTGTCCCGATTGGCCTTGTCCGCCGCCACCCGGGTTCGGCCGATGACGATGATCCGATCGGTCTCGGGGTGCAGACGGCGGGCCAGGTCCACCGTGTCGAGAACCGAGAGATCCTCGACCACACCGGTGATTCCCCGATGTCTGGAAAGGACGGCCGGATCGAAATTGTTGACGCCGCAGAAGACGATGGGAACGCCGGCAAAGGCTCGTTCGCGCTGTTCCAGAGCGAAATCGAAGGCGGCATTATCCGAAACGATCAACAGATCCGGGCTGTTTCGCTTGAACTTCGAGATCACCATTTCACGGATCCGGCGCGTATGCAAGGCGTCCACGAATCTGCGGGCGTCGAGATACTCGGCACCCATCTGGACATCGATCCGTCCCTGGACAAACCCGTCCCGGATCCCGTTCATGAGAGAGTCGGTCCAGCTCAGGCCGGAATGATAGGAATGGATGATGAAGACCTGAGGGATGGTTTCGGCAGCCATTCCCCCCAGGGGCAGTACTGCCAGAAGGATCGGCAAGCCGATCTTGAGCACTCCCATGAGGGTGGAATGCATGTCCATAAGGGCGACCGAAACGATGAACGCGAACATCCATCCGCACAGAGTCGCCCGGCACGGCCTTCCGTCGCCTTTGCTCCGGAGGGTCTTGTCGGAAATCGACCCGAAGTCGGCACTCCTGGAAACATTATACTATTAAGATAAACAAAGGAATCCCCTCATGTCAAGGAGCCTTTCCGGCGCCCCTCTCTTCGGGGACGGCAAAAAGGGCGGTGAAGAAGAAACGGCTCCCGACCCCGAGCTCGCTCTCCACCCAGATACGGCCCTGCATCATCTGGACGATCCGTTGCGAGATGGCCAGACCTAGCCCCGTACCGCCGTATTTGCGAGTGGTGGACGAGTCGGCCTGGGTGAAGAACTCGAAGATGAGTTCTTTTTTGTCGTCAGGAATGCCAATCCCCGTATCCTGGACTGCAAAGCACAATTCGATCCCATCCTCCGACCTTGGCACTATCGAGACCCGGATCTTCACCTCGCCGCTTTCGGTAAACTTCACGGCGTTCCCCACCAGATTCATCAGCACCTGCTTCAGGCGTCCCGGATCTCCCCGAAGGATGTCGGGCACATCAGGATCGGTGTGCGACAGGAGGGCCAGGCCCCTGTCGCGGGCCTGCTTCTCCAGCGTCCTGACTACTGCGGACACTACATCCTTCAGGGAAAAATCGGTGGCCTCCATTTTCAGCTTCCCCGACTCGATCCGGGAGAAATCGAGGACGTCGTTGATGACCTTGAGCAGTCCCTCCGCCGCCGTCTTGACGGTGGAAAGGTATTCGGTCTGCTCCGCATCCAGCCTCGTGTCGAGGGCCAGGTCGGTCATCCCGATGATCGCATTCATCGGGGTGCGGATCTCATGGCTCATATTGGCCAGAAAGGCACTCTTGGCCCGGTTTGCCGTCTCCGCGGCCTCCTTGGCCCTACGCAGTTCCTCATTGCGGCTGCGCATATTGCGTCGCAGGTTGGCAATATAGGCCCCCATCCCGGCGAACCAGGAGACAACCGCAGCCGTCATAATCCATTGCAGCACTTCGAGACGCAGATCGATCGTAGAGGGGTGGAGAGCCTGCAGGATGGCAATGATCGTGGCATGGCAGACCAGGATGAAAAAGGCAACGCCGAAGATCTGCCTGTTTTGGAGGTGGAAGGTCCCGAATAGGAAGGAAACCAGGTAGAGGAGCAGGAAGGCGGCACGCAGCTCGCGCGCCGAGTAGACCATGAAGCTGATGACCAAGATGGAGGTGACGATCTGCGGCAATGTCAGGCTGGGATCGGCAAAGCGGAGGTTCCAACCCGTGCGGAAGAGGGCGTAGAAGAGCGCGATGAGAAAGAGAATGGCCGCGGCGGACAGCAGGAACGGGGTGCTCCCGAGGATTCCCTGCCAACGGCAAAGTGCCGCCAGAAGCAGCACCATGAGGGAACTCCCGGCCGCCATCCCGAAGCGCCGCATCCTCACCGCCTGCGATTTATTCACCTCGGGGTTGAAGGAGACGTCTTTCAAAGGTAACCGCCTCAATCGTGATCAAGGGCATGTCATCACGTCTCGGCCGAGTCCGAATGAGGGCTCCTGCGGGGTGGACCCGACCCTCTATCTGATTTTAAGGATAAAGAAGAGGGACCTAGCCTGTCAAGGGAGTTTCTCCTTGTCCAGGGGGGTGATAACCAAGTACCCGGAAATGCGATAATGGGGTTTAACGATGGTTGACAGATGGTTTCCAGGGGATTTTTTTGACCCACAAATCAAATAACTTTGGGAAGCGCGTTATCTCGATTTTGGGGGTTCCGTTATCGCGCCCCGCCACATCTCCTCAGGGTATGGCAGACCCTTCGGAGGGTCTCGCGACCCGTCCCCTTATCCAGGACGATCATCTGCCGGAGACGTCGGAGACATGCGCCGAACCCTCCTCCGAATCCTCCCAAGATTAGGCGCCGGATATGGAGCCCATGCCAGGCCGGGGAAAGGGTTTCTCGGATGAGGTAACGATGGAAGGCCTTCTTTAGCCTTCCCGAGATCGGCACGGGTGAATTGCCCCGCCAGCCTGTTTTGACCTGCAGAAGATACAGGAACAGAAGGAAAAAAGGCGTGAGCCCGACCGCTGCGGATTCCTTCAGAAGTTCATCGGTCCCGTCGATCCTGAAGAAACGCACCAGGGCGATGAACTCGCCCAGGGTATAAAGCGATTCGTAGACCCACCCCGTATGGTGGACAGTGGCATGGTAGACGTGGAAAAAAATCAGGTCCGGCGGCGACAGCATGGACAGGGCGTGCGGCCCTCCGGTGATGGGGCCCCGCCTGTCCCAGCATCGCCGGTTCAGCTTTTCGGCATCCCGCCGGCTCAGGTAGGCCTCGAAGAGGTGATAGTGCAGCTCCATGCGGATATCCTTCTTCCGGTTGAGGTAAATATCGTGGCGGAGTCCCGACTCGATCAGGCCATAACCCAGGGGAATTAGAATCCCCCTCAGGGCATCCCGATCGCTGCCGGAGAAAAAAAGATCCAGATCCTGCATGACCCTGATGGCCGGATGCTCGTAAATCTCCAGGAAGAGGGATAGGGCGCCCTTGAGGAGGACCCCTTCCAGGCCCCGGTCCGCCAGCCTCTCGGAGAGCTTGTCCAACTCCTGCCGGTAGAGGTGGGTCCGAATCTGGTTGGCCCGGAAGGATTCGTGGAGGAGTTCCCCGGTCCGAGAGGGAACGGCGTCGAACCGGTCGAGGCCTTTGATCCGGTAATAGAGCAGGGGAGCCAGATGGGCGGTGGACAACAGGCCGAAGAGGGCTTCCCAATCCACATCGCCCGCAGGGATCTGATCGAGGCAGGCTCGGGCCCGCGCAGGGTCTGCCTCGGGAACCAAAACTGAGGCAAGGAGGCGGTCAATGGCCCTCAGGGTTTCCGGAGCGCTTCTCCGCCAGGACGGCGCAGAACCGGGCCTTGAGCCTGTGTTCAACGCTTCCCGGGATGTAGGTTCGGACGATCTCAAAATACCTCCCAGCCTCTTGGAACATCGAGAGCCTGAAGTGGCAAACGGCTAGGGCTTCATAGGCGTAGGCGTCAAAAATCCGTTCCTCGTAGGCGATCGACCGGTCGTAGTCCTTCGCCTGCCCCCAGCGGATCAGCCGTTCGAAACAGGGGATGGCCTCCTCAAACCGGCCGCGGGTCATCCGCTCCCTACCTTGAAGCCAGGCAAGGTCCGGACTCTCCGGAAACATTGACAGTGCATCCTTCAGCAGGCCCCCCGCATCCCGACCCTCGTCGAGCATCCGTTGGATAAGCGCCACGTGCGAGAGACTGTCAAGAAGGCTGAGGCTCCCCTTCCCCCTGAGGCGCCGGACATTCTCTTCCCAGAGGGTCTGCGCCTCCGATTTCCGTCCCGTTTCGTAGTAACAGTGGGCCAGATGCTGGCGGTGCCAGATCTGATCCGGATCCCGCTGCAACTCCTGAAGGAGTAGCGGGATGTTGCGGAGGTGCTTGGACTGCTGGTCGCCATCGAACCCCTGATGGTCGAAGACGATCCCGCTCTGTCCGATTTTACCGTCCCCTTCGGCTAGCCGTTTCTGAACGCCCTCCCATATATCCTCGTGGATAGCGCCCCGGTACCGGACCCACGGGTGTTTGCGAAAGAGGCGCATGAGCCTCATGACAGTCCATCCGGCCTTCGGACAGAGCCAGGTGTGGTAGGCGATGATGCCCGAGTTCGACAGCAGCGCCCTGACCTCCTCCCGCGGAATGGGGCGGAGGGTCTCATCAGCGTCTATGACAAGGATCCAATCCCCTGTCGCCCTTTCCAGGGCCTCGTTGCGGGCCGCGGAAAAATCCCCTGTCCAAGAAAAGGGAAAGAGCCTGGCGCCGTGCCTTCCGGCAATCGCCAGGCTCTTATCCGTAGACCCGGTGTCCAGGACCACCATTTCATCCACATGTTCCTCAATGGAGCAGAGACAGGCGTCAAGGGTCCTCTCCCCGTTCCGGACGATCAGACAGGCGGAAAGGTTCATGGTTTGGGACGGAACACGGGGCTGACGGGCCCGCTGGGACTTGCCCCGTAAGCGGCCTTGAGCTTCAGACTGTCCATTGAAAAGGACAGGATGACGGGAACGGCAAAGGCGGTCCCCGCAATCAGTCTCTTCAGAAAATTCCGTTTCTCCTCGGACACTTCGGCCAGTAATTCGTCCGGCATTTCCCTATGGCTCATAATCCCCCCCCGCTCTCATTAGACTGACCGTTTATTACCATAAACGAATGGAAAACTCACGATAAACTGCACAGGACGTCCCGAATCATCCTTGCCCCCTGCGCCGGATCGTTGATCGTGAGGTCCAGACAGAGGCCACCGTCAACGGTCCGGCAGAGTTGACGGATTTGATGACGGGGATCCCCGGCCAGGTTGAGCATCTGGCCGAGGATCTTTCCAACCATTATAAATTTTGGACAGGGGTCGATCTCTGCCTCTCGCGAGTGCTGCGGATCCAGATAGAAGAAGGCATCCACCTTCGCCCTCGGAGCCGTCCACTCAAATCCCGCATCGGAAGGATCGAAAAAGAAGAACCTTCCGTCTCCGGACAGGACGGGATAGGGCTTCAGTCGGAGAACAACCGGCTCCAGCTCGGGCACCAGGGGAATTGATCCTTCCTTGAGATGGAATTTCCCGGGAAAAGGCACCCCCTCCCCATCGGCCAGGAAGACCGTTTCATCGGAATGGACCTGGACGCCGTCGAAGAGGAGACGGCACAGGAGGGTGGTCTTCCCCGCCCCTTTCGGGCCGCAGAGGATGAAACGCTTGCCCCGGAAAGTGCCGCTGCCGCCATGGATCATGAGACCTTCCATATCGTTGCAGATGCAACGGTTGATCCATTGGTGGAGAAAGACCGTCGTCCATTCAGGGTCGGGACAAGTCATGCAGGTCTCCGTTCCCTCCCGGACGACAAACTGGTCTCCCGCCTTCTGGACATGCAGGTGGAGAAGCCGGAGAGACGGCCGATCGGATTCCATCTTGACCCGTATGGCATCCAGATGGTCCCTCAGTTCCACACAATCCGTCGTGATCCGGACCCGGACGTGGAGGACGGAAAAGGCGCATTCGATCATGGATCGATAAGCCCTTCGTTCAGGAGCCTGACCAGGAGTTCCCAAATCTCCTTTTCCGGGGCCTCTTCCAGTCCATAAGCCTTCTGGACGATGGCCGGGATCCCCCCCGCCTCATGCTTCCCGTCGCAGAGCTCCAGGACCAAGAGGGCCGAGGGGTTCAGGAAATGGACCGTGTCTCTGCCCGAATGATAGATGACAAAGCCATCCTCGACCTGATTGATTTCCAGTCCCTCAATCTGCTTCGGACAACCGCAAAAGTTCATGGTCACATCTCCGATGGTTGATCGTTGGACTATCCCGTAATGCCTGCCCCGAGGGGATCTCGCTGTCGGATGTCTATTGATGAACAGGGCGGCCGGAGTATTGATTGGAGCAGCATGCATTCCAAAATTAAGAGAAAATAGTGCGGGGGGCATTGCATGTCAAGGATATTTTAGGCTACCCCTCAGAGAGAATTGATTTCCATGCCAGGATCGAGAGAACGTTTATCGGGCATGGAGCAGGCGACTAGGTTCTAAGAGTAAAAAAAGCTGGGGAGGCATCCGCCTCCCCAGCCGTCATCTCCACCGTCTTGTCGGTGCTTACTGGAAGATCCCGACGCCCACGTAGAAATCGGCACCCTCGATCCTCTGAATCCAGGTCTTTTTTGTCTGCACTTTCTTGGTCAATGGGTTGGTCCAGCTGTACTCGACCCA
>CAYOGU010000009.1:0-25842 GCA_964403345.1 uncultured Syntrophus sp.
GGGTAGCCGCTCCATCTCCAGACTGGAGTCTGGAGTTTTATGCGGCTGAATAAAAGACTTAGGTCGCGCCCCGGGGATGAACGACGCAGGGAGGATTCGATCCCGGGAGGGATCTATGGGACCGCGGGCGAATTTCTCTCGACCCAGGTCGCAAACGCCTCCATGAACTTGCCGAGGAACTCGCGGGTTGCCTCGTTTGTCAGATCCCCCTGTGGATCGAACAGCGTCGCGGCACCGCCGATGTAAGCCTCGGGCTGCGGCAGGGTGGGGATATTCAGAAACATCAGCGTTTGCCTGAGGTGATGGTTGGCGCCAAAACCGCCGAGGGCACCGGGAGAAAGGGTCACGACCGCGCCGGGCTTTCCTCCCCAGACGCTCCGGCCATAGGGCCGCGATCCCACGTCGAGGGCGTTCTTGAGGGCGGCCGGAACGGAGCGGTTGTACTCGGGCGTGACAAACAGCAACCCGTCAAAGGTCTTCACGCGTTCCCTGAACTCGGTCCATGACGACGGCGGGTTTCCCCCATCGTCGAAGTCCTGGTTGTAAAGCGGAAGACCGCCGATCTCGAGGATTTCGAGTTCCAGCGACTTCGGTGCAAGGCCGGCGAGCACCTTGGCCATCTTTCGATTGAAGGAGTCCTTCCGAAGGCTTCCGACCAAAACGGCGATCTTCTTCATACCCTCCCCCTCTTCACGGTCTTGCAAGGCATGTATTCCCGTTCATGATCCTGACGGCCGGATGTCCCGTCCGCGGCAGGTTCACAAGAGACGGGCCTCCCCAAGATGAATGATAGGAGTGGCATGTCCGGCTGTCAAGAAAATCTGGCCTCCCGGTAGTGACTCATTTTGTGTCGGGGATGGATTTCGGGAGCGTTTCCGGCCGGTCAGCTCGGCATGGTCAGGACTTCTTGAAAAGGGCGTCCAGCCGGTCGCGGGCCGGGGCCCCGCCGCCCTTCGAGGGACCGCTCTCCCGAAAGCCGAAATAGTCGCAGAAATTGGCCCGGTCCTTGTCGAGAACACGTTCCGCTTGGGATTCGCGGCATTGGTTGTAGGCGGCCGGCTCGAAGAACCGGCAGTTCAAGCAGCAGCGGAGATCCGCCCGGCAGAAGGGACAGGCCGCTTTCCTCCCGAGGGGTTCGGGCGGGGAAACCTCTTTTCGGCAGGCATGGCAGAGCTTCATCCTTCCTCTCCGAGGCCATCCAGAAAGGCCGACACGTTGGCTCCCAGGACGCGGTGGTTGTAGCCGCCTTCCAGGACGGCAAAGCAGCCGCCGCCGTTGTTCCGGGCGGCCTCCCGGACCATCCGTCCCATCTCGCCGTAGTCGGCGGTCGCCAGAAGCCCGCCCCAGTCCTCCAGATGATGGTCGAAGCCGGCGGACACTCCGATGACGTCGTACCGCTGCGCGGCGAGATGATCGCGGACGACCTTCAGATACTCACTCCGCTTCGCTGATGAAGGGTTCAGAATCGTGATCTCGGGCCGCCCGCTGAAGATGTTCACGGTCCCGTCGCCGAAATGGAGATCGAAGTCGAGGATGAAGGCGCTGGTAATCCGCTCCCGACGGAACAGCGCCTCCAGGGCAACCGCCATGTTGTTGAAATAGCAGAATCCCCAGGAGCTTCCTGCCGAGGCGTGGTGTCCCGGCGGCCGGATCATGGCAAAGCAGGGCTCCGCAAGGCCGATCTCGGCGGCCTGGACCGCCCCGCCCGCTGCGAGGGCCGCGATGTTGTAGAGTCCCTCCCTCCGGACCCGTTCGATTTGGGCGGCGGTATGGACAGCGGCAATGGCCTCCCCGGACGCCGGGACGGCCTCAATGAAGGTCGCTTTCCCCCGGATCGCCCTCTCGATCGCCTCCAGCCTGCCGCTCTCCGCCGCCGGATCGGCCGTGTAGGACGGCAGGAAATCCCGATGAAAGACTACCTTCATGCTGTCACCTCCTCGACGGGCCATGCGTTAGGTCCTGTCACGGTTTTTTCTCCCGCTGGTCCGCCGGCGGGATGAAGCCGAGTTCCCGGAGCAATTGCCGCGTCGTCCCGGTCATCTCGAGGCCCTCCGCTTCCGAAGGGGACACCCAGCGGGCCTCCAGGGCGTCGTCCGAGCCGTTCACCTCGCCGCTCATATACTCCGCCAGGAAATCGATCACCACGTAGTGGTAACGGACGCGGCCATCGTCATCCCGCTGGATCAGGTCCCCCGTGAAGATCTGCCTCCCCGCCCGGACCCGGATCCCCGTTTCCTCGAGGATCTCCCGCTCGGCCCCCTCCCGCAGGGTCTCTCCAACTTCCTGGGAACCGCCCGGGATGGCCCACACTCCGAAGCTCGGCGGAACGCCCCGCCTGACAAGGAGGACCCGGCCGTCCCGCAGGACCACCGCCCCTACGCCGACCCTGGGCCTGTCCGGATATTCACGACGCGACATGTTCTCTTGCTCCTTTGTGTTTGCCCCCGGATCCCAGGGGGATCCGGAAGTTGAAACGGGCCGTCATCCAAGGGACCCCGCCCTGGAAAAGACGTTCGATGAAAGTCGCCTGACCCGTCCTCCTGACGAGCAGGACCGTTGAGGAGCGGGTCCCGTAGGAGGGACTCTCGATGAAGAGGGGCGAGAGGATCCGCTCCCACTCCAGTCCCACCCCCGTATCGGGGAGTTCCCCGTCGGGCGGCCTCGTCCGATCCGCAAGGAGATCGAGGAGAGCTTCGGGCGACGGTCCCCCCGCCTCGCCGAGCAACCTTGCCAAGGCGGCCTTTCCCCGCACCACCTTCGGCCAGGGGCTGTCGATCAGATGGTTGCTCATCCCGTGGATTCCCGGTTCCACGGTGAGACTCTCGCCCCGGTTCGAATAGACAAAGAGCCCCGAGGCGTCCCCCAGAAGCAGACTGAATCCGTTGTAACGGCCGGCAGCGGGGACGAGCCTGTCCAGATAGGCCGCAGGACCTTCACGGCCCCGCAGGAAACCGCTTACCACTTCACCGCGCGAGGGAGCCCCGGCCTTGAGCGAGGCGGGATCCCGGTAATTGGTGATCGCCGCCACCTTCCCCTGCCGCGTGACGCCGAACCAAGTGCCTCCGGCCTTGAGGTCCCGTCCCGCCAGGAGATCAGGGGCCTCCTCCCAGAAGTCCGCAGGCGCCGTGGGCCGCTCGTAGAACTCATCCCGGTTGGCCGCCAGGATGAACGGGAAGGCCTCGTGGGCCCTCCATGCGAAGAGGATCAGGCACATCGATTCATCCTCCGCCGGAGGTCCGCCACGATCCGTTCCATCACATCTCCCGCGGCGGCATGGATGACCACGTCGGCGATCCGGTCCGCTGGCGTGGGGGTCCAATTGACGATTACCAGCCCGGCCCCCGCCTGTTTGGCATAGAGCGGCATGTAGGCCGCCGGGTAGACCACCAGCGAAGATCCGACGACGATCAGGAGGTCGCATTGGCTGGCCCGCCGGGTCGCCTCGCGGAGGGTCTCATCGGGAAGGGCCTCGCCGAAAAAGACCACATCCGGCTTGAGGATCCCCCCGCAGCTCCCGCAGGGCGGAGGGTCCTCCGCGGGCCGGTGTCGTTCGAGGATTTCCTCCAGAGGGTAGCGTTCACCGCAGTCCAGGCACCGGATCCACCGCATGTTGCCGTGGAGTTCGAAAACCCTTTCCCGATCGTTCCCCGCCTTCTGGTGGAGGTTGTCGATGTTCTGGGTGATGACGCAATCCAGCTTGCCCATGGCTTCCAGCGCGGCGATCGCCCGGTGAGCGGCGTTGGGGCTGGCGTCCCGGAACAGATCGCCAGAAAGCAGGAAGCGCCACTGCTTGCGCCGGGTCTCCGGGCTCTCCAGAAACCGGGTGATAGTGAAATCCTCCGGATCGAACTTCGTCCAAAATCCACCGGGACTGCGGAAATCGGGAATCCCCGATTCCGTGCTGACCCCGGCGCCGGTAAACACGACGACATCCCCCGCCCTGGCGATCATCTCGGCCACGCGGCTGACCATCTTCTCATCCAACGGATCCGTCATCGATTCTCCTTCCCCAGGCCCGTCCTCGACGGGGATGCTGAACTATAACCGAAGGGGCCCGAAAAGACAAAAGGGAAATCATCCTCTGACGACAAGCCCCGGAACCGGTATCTCGGTTTGAGACGGCGGCTGTCTGAGCGCCGTCAGGCGTGAATTCGCAAAATCAGAGGAGCGAAGCGCCTCTAATTTTGTCGTTGCAGCGGAGCAAGGCGTGCGGAGTCGGAAAAGCTTCATGAGCACCCGCGAGGACCGGCTTCTGGCCCAAAGTGCCAAACAGAGGCACTACGGCCGGGACATCTTCTTGACAGGCCGGGTACCATTCGCTTATATTGGCCTTGCGCGTTCCTCGGTATCTTGGTAACCGGGCCTCAAAGGCCGTCCCCCTGGAGGGGCCAGAAGACGGAATTGGACATGATCGAAAACGCCTTGGTGATGTTCCACAATTTCCGGTTTCAGGACATCCTGGACATCGCCATCATCTCGGTCATGATCTCGGCCCTTCTGATTTGGTTCAAGGACCGGGCCTCCCGTTTCGTCTTCATCGGCATCACGGTCCTTGGCGCCGTCTATCTGCTCGCCCGCTTCTTTCAGCTTTACCTGACGACGGTCGTCCTGCAGGCCTTCTTTGCGATCCTCCTGTTCGTCCTGGTGGTGATCTTCCAGGAGGACCTCCGCCGCTTCTTCGAACAACTGGCCATGTTGGGACGCTTCCGCAAGAAACTATTCACGACGGCCGCCCTCAACGAAGGCGCAGAGATCATTGCCCAGACCGCCGCCGATCTGGCGCGCCGAAAGATCGGCGCCTTGATCGTCATCCAGGGAGAGGATCCTCTCGACCGTCATCTCACCGGGGGCAGCCCCCTCGACGGCATTCTCAGTCAGCCCCTCCTGGAGAGCATCTTCGATCCCCACTCGATCGGACACGACGGCGCGGTCCTGATCAACGGCAACCGTGTGATGCGGTTCGGCTGCCACCTACCCCTTTCCGCCAACGCCGCCCAGTACGGGAATCTGGGATTGCGTCACACGGCGGCCCTCGGACTCTCGGAGCGGTCGGACGCCCTGTGCGTCGTTGTCTCCGAGGAGCGGGGGTGTATCTCTCTGGCGAAGGGGGAAAGGATTGAGGAGATCCCCAACGCCTCGACGCTGCGCATCGAACTGGAAACATTCTTCGCGAAGCGGGCTCCCCGTCCCAAGACGAGGCCCATTGCGCAATGGCTGAAGGAAAACCCTCGGGAGAAAGTGATTGCCATCGTTCTGGCCTGTTTCCTCTGGGTCGTCTTTGGTTATCAGCGGGAGACGATCCGCCGGGATTTCCTGGTCCCCGTTGAATACCTCAATGCCCCGGTGGAGTGGGTCCTGGAGGATCCCAAGGTCACCGAGGTCAAGGTGATGCTGACCGGCACCGCCCAGGCATTCCAACTTCTCCACCCGGACAGTCTCAAGGTCTCCGTGGACCTGACCCAACTTCGGCCGGGCACCCAGGAGATCAAGTTGGTGCGCGGCATGGTCAGGGCCCCTTCCAACCTCGCCGTCCTGGGCATCAACCCGGAGAAAATCAAGATCGTCACCTCACGCCTGCTCCCCCAGACCGTCCCCATCGAGGTTCTGACGGAGAACGCCCCTCCGAAGGGCTATGAGGTGCAGAAGATCACCGTCACGCCGCCCGAAGCCAAGATCCTCATTCCACGCCGTCTCAGGGGCAAGAAGATCCGGATCCTCACCGAACCGATCGATTTGTCGCTCCTGGACGTTCAGAAGGTGTTCACGACCACTCTCCGTTATCCCGCCGACGTCCAATTCTCTGGGGGAAAGGCGCCGATCGTCAGGGTGGTCGTCAAGACTCGAACGGAGCCCCCTTCCCCCCAACGCTGACGGCCCCTTCCCGGAACTGCGCCGATTCCGAGTCCGGATCGGGTCCCGCCTAGCGGAACTCCTCTTTCCTCAGGCCATAGCGGTTCATGAGTTTGTTGATCAGGCGGACCGTAACGCCGGCCTCCTCGGCTGTCAGGTTGATCCTCCCCCTGTTTCGAGCCAGCACATCCCGGAGATAGTGCCGTTCGAGTTCCTCGACGGCCCGTCTGCGGGCCTGCGACAGCGTCAGGCGTGTTTCGGATGGAATTTGCGGTATGGCATGGGAACCGGCGAAGAGTTCAGCCGGAAAGCTTGCCGGCGTCAGGACGGAGGAGGTCTCCAGGATACAGGCCCGTTCAACGAGATTCTGAAGCTCGCGGATGTTGCCCGGCCAGGGATAGGCCTGGAATGCCTCCATGACCCGGGGATGGACGTAGTGGATCCCACGGTGGTTGAAGCGGTTCATCTGCCGCAGGAAAATCTCCGTGAGCAGCGGGATGTCCTCGCGCCTTTCCCGAAGCGGCGGGATGGCGAGCGGGAAGACGTTGAGTCGGTAGTAGAGATCGCTTCGGAAGAGGCCTTTCTCAACCATCTTCTCCAAGTCCTGATTGGAAGCGGCAATGATCCGGACGTCGGTCTCGATCAACGTTTCCCCGCCGACGCGCTGAAAGGTCCTGTCCTGTAAGACCTGCAGGAGCTTGATCTGGGCGGCCGGGGTGATCGTGCCGATCTCGTCCAGAAAGATCGTCCCTCCGTTGGCAAGTTCGAATTTGCCGAGCTTCCGGCGGACGGCCCCGGTGAAGGCACCCTTCTCGTGTCCGAAAAGCTCGCTCTCCAGGAGGGTGTCAGGGATGGCACCGCAATGCACGCCGATGAACTGGACGTTCCGGCGGTTGCTGTGGCGGTGGATCAATTGAGCCAGGACCCCTTTGCCGGTCCCCGTCTCTCCGGTCAGAAGGACCGTGCTCTTGGTAGGCGCCACCAGGCGGACTTGGGCGAAGACGTCCCGCATGGCGGCACTGCGGGTCTGGACGATCGTCAGGGAATCGGACTGCCAGAAGCGGTCCCGAAGGTAGGCCAGTTCCGATTCCGCCCGGATGCTTTCATGGATGCTCTCGACGACATACCGGATCTCGTCGGGATTGAGGGGGTAGGTGACGTAATTGGCGGCACCCGCCTTCACTGCCTCCACCGCCTCCCGGATCCGCTCCGGTTCCGTCATGACAATGACCTCTGCGGAGGGGAAGGCCTGCCGGACCTCCTGCAGGGGGACGCCGTCTGCGCCCCTCGCGCCGCCGGTCATATCCAGGTCGATGAAGACGAACTCGTAGCGCCGCTTCCGGGCCGAATCGAGGCTATCCGAGACAGAGGGAACCGCATCCACATGGAACGACCGGCGGAAGGCGGTCCGGACGATATCCGCCTGCGCCTTCTCTGCCGTCACCGCAAGGATGTATCGCATGGGACCTCCCGTGGATGCCGATCGTTTTCCAGAAGGGCCCTCCGGGGAATCCTCGGAGGGCCGGTGGTGTTCCGGTCCGCTCAAGAACGGGATTTTCCGGGGCCCGACGCGACGCGCCGAGTACCCCGACGGAAGGATTCTCTACGCAACGGACCGCCCATGTCAAGGGGAAATGCACCGGCGGCACGCCCGCCGGGATCGATTTTCATTTGAGTTTCCCGGATCGATGGGCTAAAGTATGTTTGTCTTCACCGTCATCCGTACCATCCCGGCACGCAACCCAGTTGAGGAGACGATGTCCATGACCGGGGTCACGAAAAAGAGATCCGCCAAGGCCGGCCTGCCGCCCGGTTCTCTGGTCCATATCGGACAGCGGCACGGGGAAAGGGCGCAGATCTTCCGGTTCCAGTATGACGCCAGTCATTTCGGGGAGGACAAAATCGACGCCCTGGCGGGGGCCATCCCGGAACCGTCCAGGCCGGACGTCACGTGGATCCGCATCGACGGCCTCCAGGACATTGCCCTCCTCGAACAGGCGGGCGAGGTTTTCGGCCTCCACCCGCTCACCCTCGAAGACATCCTGAACACCGAACAGCGGCCGAAGATCGAAGACCACGGGGACCATCTCTTCATCGTCCTGAGGATTTTCCATGAACCGGACTCCGGCGACCGCCTCGTCCCCGAGCAGATCAGCATCGTCCTGGGCTCCAACTGGCTGATCTCCCTCCAGGAGAAGGAGGGCCGTCTCTTCGACCCCGTCCGGGAGAGGCTCCGCAGCGGGCGAGGCCGGCTGAGGCAGGAAGGGGCCGACTATCTGGCCCATGCACTGATCGACTCCATCGTGGACAGCTACTTCGCGGTCCTCGAACGACTCGGGGAACGGATCGAAGCCATCGAGGAGGCTCTGATCGGCCAGCCCACGCCCGCCACGCTGAGGGCTATCCAGACCATGAAAAGGGAGATGCTCCTCCTACGCAAATCGGTCTGGCCTTTGAGGGAGATGATCGGCGGCCTCGGCCGGTCCGACTCATCCCTCATCCGGAAATCGTCGGTCCTCTATTTCAGGGACATTTACGATCATGCGGTCCAGGTCATCGACACGATCGAGACCTACAGGGACATGCTCTCGGGGATGCTGGACATCTACCTGTCCTCGATCAGCAACCGGATGAACGAGATCATGAAGGTCCTGACGGTCATCGCCACGGTCTTCATGCCGCTTACCTTCCTGGCAGGGGTCTACGGCATGAACTTCAAGGTCATGCCCGAATTGGAATGGCCTTGGGGATACTTCGCCCTCTGGGGGGTGATGGTCCTCATCGCTGCGGCGATGCTGATGGTCTTCAAGCGCAAGAAGTGGCTCTAGGGCCGCAGGATATCCAACAAGAACGAGGAGGCTGAACATGGCAGGTTTCGACACCAGTGACATCGTGGAAGTGGCCATTCGGATCGAGGAAAACGGGATAAGGTTCTATCGGCATGCGGCAGGTATCGCAAAAAGCCCGGAGGTCAAGGCCCTCTTCTCTCGGCTGTCCGAGGATGAGGCGGAACACCGCCGGACCTTCGCGGGGATCCTGGCCGACCTTGACCCTTCCATTCCCCCGGAAGGCTACGACCCTGATTATGCCGCCTACCTTCACAGCTACGTGGACAACATCCTCGTCTTCAAGACGGACGCCCTGGCCGCCGAACTGGCGAAGATTCGGGACGAGGCGGCCGCACTGGACTTCGCCATCGCCCGCGAGCTCGATTCCGTCCACTACTACCAAGATATCCTGGGGATGCTCCCCGCCAGCCGGAAGGGGGCGATCGAAGCCATCATCACCGAGGAGAAGCGCCACTTCACGATCCTCTCGGCGGAAAAGCAGCACCTAGTCCGCTGAAGGACCCGAAGAACTGCGCGTCCCTTCGCGGGGGAGGTCGGGACAGGGATGCAGAGCTACGAACGGACGATCATCGCCTGCGACGGGGCCAGTCGCGTCCATCGATTCCTTGTGGAGGATCGGGGGAGGATCCTCCACTTGGGGGATGGGCTACCCGAGGTTTGGAGGAATGCCCCCCGGGAGGTCCTCGGCGAGCGTGCCCTGCTCCCCAGTCAAGTACGACGGCCATGCCTGCATCGTCAACGGCAAGCTGATCGCACTCCTGCCGAGGCGGTTCCGATCCCTGCGGGGCTGGCACGACCGAACCGGCGAGACGAACCAGGAGGCCCTGAAGCTCTTCACCGCCAATGCCGCATGGACAGACTTCGACCAGACCGAGCGGGGTTC
This sequence comes from uncultured Syntrophus sp., assembly GCA_964403345.1. GTDB lineage: Bacteria > Desulfobacterota > Syntrophia > Syntrophales > UBA5619 > JAKAFS01. Next base: position 9,583 of record CAYOGU010000009.1, read on the forward strand.
CCTAGAGGTGGGAAAGGTCGCCGACATGGCGATCCTTAACCACAACCCCCTGGCCATGAAACCGGCCGACCTGCTGGACTTGAAAGTGGCGAAGCTTCTCCTGCAGGGGAAGCCATATTCCAATGGCCAGGGGATCCCGAGGCTCTTGGCCAAAGGGCTGCTGGATGGCGAAGGGATATAGGATTTTCTCCCCGTCTCCCTCGGCCCTTCCCCCGGAAGGCCCCCTTCCCAGATCCCGGTTAATGAAATATTTCCATTTGTATTCATACTGATAGACAATCCAGTCCCTTTTTTTGAATTTTTTTCTTGACAAATATGTCTCATGAAGAAATAATTCCTTCAAAATTAAATTTAATGAAGGAAATATTTCATGCCGATCCAGAACATCCTTGCGGAGAAGCGGATCCATCTAACCGATGCCCAGAGGCGGGCAGCCCAGTACATCATGGACCATTACGAGGAGGCGATCTTCCTGACGGCCTCGAAACTGGCCAAAAAGGCCGGTGTCAGCGAAGCGACCGTCGTGCGCCTCGCCCAGGTCCTGGGGTTCGACGGTTATCCCAAGCTGCAGCAGATGCTCCGGAAAAACCTCCAGAGCCGTCTGACCACGGTCACCCGGCTCGAACAGACCGTTCAGCACGTCCGGTCCGACGGCGACGTCCTCACCAAGGTGATGCAGCAGGATATCCGGAACCTCTCCGAGACGCTCCGGGACATCTCCCCGGAGACATTCCACCGGGCGGTCGCCGACATGACCCGGGCCCGGCGGATCTATGTCGTGGGGCTGCGGGGCGCCCATGCCCCGGCCCTCGTCCTGGCCCTCTACCTCCGCTATCTGGAGAAGCAGGCCTCGCCTGTGATCCCCGGGTATGGGGATGTTTGGAACACCCTGCACGGCCTGGACAGCGAGGACCTTGTCATTGGCATCAGCCTGCCCCGGTATACCCGTCTGACCATTGAGATCCTCGAATACGCCAAGGGAAAGGGCGCCAGGGTCGGCGCCATCACCGATTCGCTCATCTCCCCCCTTGCCCGCAAGGCCGATTGGGTTCTGCCGGTCCATTCCATGCTGGATTCCTTCATCGAATCCTTCACAGCCGCCATGAGCTTGGTCAACGCGCTCCTGACGGCCATGAGCATCCAAAATCCCGAAGAGACGATGAAGGCCCTCAAGGAGAGGGAAGTCCTCTGGCAGAAGAAGGGGATCTACGTCCTCCCCTACGCCGACTATCGGAACGGGCGGAAGAAAAAATAGATGTAACGTCGCAGCACCAGGCAACGCAGCAAATCCGGATCCATCCCCTCTGAGCGAGCAGGCAGCGGAAAGCTGTTTCGATCCAAAGCACCATTCTTAACAAGGAGGATGTCATGTCATCGTTGCACGGTCTTTTCAAACCCGCCTCCGTCGCGGTCATCGGGGCCTCCGAGATTCCCGGCAAGGCGGCAGAACGGCGGACGAGGAGCCTGATCCAGGGTGGCTACCCTGGGAAGATCTTCCTCATCAACCCCAAGCGGGACACCCTGTTCGGCAGGAAGGCCTACCCTTCGATCCTCGACATCGGCGAGCCCGTGGACCTGGTCATGGTCGTCGTCGCCCCGAAACTCATCCCCCAGGCCGTGGTGGACAGCGTGAAGATGCACGCCAAGGGAATCGTGATCATCACGGCGGGTCTCGGGGAAACGGGTGCGGAGGGAAAGAGGATCGAGGCCGAGATCCTCCGCACTGCCACCGAAGGGGGCGCCAAGATCATCGGCCCGAACTGCTCCGGCCTCTTTTCGGCACCCGGCGGGATGAACCTCCTGGGTGTCCCGCCGATCAAGCATGGCCCCCTGGCCGTCATCGCCCAGAGCGGCAACATCATCGACTCACTCACCCATTACGCCGAAATGCGCGGCGTGGGGCTCAGCCATATCATCTCCGCCGGAAACGCCATTGGCGTCCAGTTCCACGAATATATTGACTACCTCGGCCAGGACGAGGCGACCAAGGCGATCCTGATGTACATGGAGGGGATCAAGGAGGGCGGCCAGATCGTCCGGGTGGCCCGGGAGGTTTCGAAGCGCAAGCCGATCGTGATCCTCAAGGTCGGCCGGAGCGGCGCGGGCGCCAGGGCCGCCGCCTCGCATACCGGGTCCCTGGCCGCCGACGACTCCGTCGTGGACGCGGCCTTCCGCCAAGCGGGAATCGTGCGGGTCACCAACGTGGACGAGATGTTCGATGTAGCCATGTCCTTCGCCAACATGCCCCTGCCGAAGGGCAAGAGGGTCGCCATCGTCTCGGAGGGAGGCGGAGACAACTCCGTCGCCGCCGACAACGCCGAACATTTCGGCCTGGAAGTTCCCGTCCTGCCGCAGGCCACCCAGGAGAAGATCCGCCCCTTTCTGCTGGCCGGGATGCCCGCGTCGAATCCCGTGGATTACGGAGGAACGGCCGAGGAGAACCCCGATATGATCAACAAGGTCGTCGAAGTTCTGATGGAGGAACCGGGCATCGATTCTGTCTATGTGACGGGATTCTTCGGCGGCTTCCAGTCGATCATCGCCCCGCACGTCGCGGAACTGGAAGAGAAGACCTCCCGGGAACTGGTACGCCTGATGGGGCAGTTCCAAAAGCCGATCGCCGTCCACACCTCCTTTGCCCAGGCCCCTTTTCCCGCCATGAAGGTCCTTGCCGAAAACGGCATCCTGCTGACCCCCTCCTCGGAGCGGGCCGCCCAGTGCCTCGCCTACATGGGACAATTCGCCGTCCGACGCGAGAAGCTGGCAGCCGCCAAGCCCCTCCCGGCCGTCGGGGCCGATGCCGCCAAGGCCAAGACGCTGCTCGAGGCGGTGAAGCAGGCAGGCAGGACCAATCTCCTGGAGACGGAGGCCGGGGAACTCCTGGCTCTCTATGGCGTGCCCATTCCCCGGGCCGTACTGGCCAAGACGGCCGACGAGGCTGCGGCCGCCGCGGCGAAGGTCGGCTTCCCCGTCGCCCTGAAGATCGTCTCCCCCGAGATCATCCACAAATCCGACGCGGGCGGGATCGTCCTGAATCTTTTGGACGAAACAGCCGTCCGGGAAGGTTTTGCGACCGTCACGGCCAATGCCTCCAGGGTGAGCGGCAGGATCCTGGGTGCCCTCGTCGCGCCGATGGCGCCCAAGGGGCAAGAGTGCATCATCGGCATGATCCGAAACCCCCAGTTCGGGGCGGTCGTCATGTTCGGCCTTGGCGGAATCTTCGTGGAGGTCCTGAAGGATGTCTCCTTCCGGGTCGCCCCGCCGTCCGACCTCGATATCGAGGAGATGATCCGCGAGATCAAGGGCTATCCCCTCCTGGCGGGCGTCAGGGGCCAGCGTCCGAAGGACACGGCGATCCTCAAGGACGTCCTGGGAAGGGTCGCGCAGATGGCCGTCGACCACCCGGAGATCCAGGAAGTGGACATCAATCCGATCATCGTGCACGAGCAGGGGGCGTCCATTGTCGATGCCCGGATCATCATCGCCTAAGGAGGCTGTCATGACTTTTGAATGCATCATCTATGAGAAGAAGGAAGGCGTCGCCATCATCACCCTGAACCGCCCCCAGGTCCTCAACGCCATGAACAAACAGCTCTGGCTCGACATGGAGCAGGCCCTGGACGACGCGCTGGAGGACGAGGCCGTCCGGGTCCTCGTCTTCACCGGAACTGGGAGAGCCTTTTCCACAGGCGCGGACCTGAAGGACTCCAAAGGCCGTTCGCTGAAGGCCTACCGGGACTACCTGGTCCATCTCCAGGAAATCTCCCGCCGGATCATCCGCTATCCCAAGCCCACGATCGCAGCCGTGAACGGCTTCGCCCTGGGCAGCGGCTACGAACTGGCCCTGGCATGCGACATCCGGATCGCCGCGGAGGGAGCGAAGTTCGGCTCCCCAGAGGCAAAGGTCTCGTCCTCGGTGACGGGAGGGGCGATGCGCCTCGTCCAAGAACTGGTCGGTCCCGGCAAGGCGCGGGAACTGCTCTTCACCTGCGAGTACATCGACGGAAAGGAAGCGGAGCGGATCGGCCTGGTCAACAAGGCCGTTCCCGCCGAGCGGCTTATGGAAGAGACCCTGGCGATGGCCAGGAAGATCGCCGCCAATTCTCTCTTCTCCATCAACGTGATCAAGAAGGGGCTCAACATGGCTTCCGAGGTCAGCCTGGAGGCCCTGATGGACTACGAGATCGAGGGCTGCCTGGCGACGGTGTCCGCACCCGAGCGAATCGAAAAGCTGGAGGAGTTTGCCGATCGGAAGAAATAGTCGGAGCAGCCGCCGGGGAATGCTAGGAACTGGTCCCCGTTTCATCCTGATTGATCGGGGATACAACGGCACTGCAGGGAACCGATCCTCGGATCGGGACCGGAAGACAACCAATAACCCATCACGAAGGAGGGGAGAAATGAAACGCTCAGGAATCATTTTTGGGACAGTTTGTTTGGCCATCTGTCTGGGGCTCGCGACTCAGGCATCGGCGGCAGACAAGACCTTTTTGACGCTCGCCTCGGGAAGCCCCGGGGGGGCTTACTATCCACTCGGGGGCGGCATGTCCGTCGTCCTTCAAAAAACTGTTGAAGGATTTCGCTGCGCCGCTGAATCCACTGGAGCCTCGGTGGAAAACTGCCGTCTCGTCGGCAACGGAGACTCGGACATGGGGATGGTTATGGGAAGCGTCGGCTACAACGCCGCCGAGGGGAAAGCGCCTTTTGAGAAGAAGTATGATCTGGTTTCCCTCTTCCAGATGTATCCGGCGCCAGAGCACATCGTAACGACGGTCCAGTCCAAGATAAAGACTATTGCGGATCTGAAAGGCAAAAAGGTTTCGATCGACGTTCCGGGAAGCGGCTGCTCCACGATGGCCAAGGCCATCCTCGAAGAGGCCGGATTCAACCTTGATAAGGACCTGACAATCGCCAATCTTTCCCAGACTGAATCGGTCCAGGCCCTTAAGGACGGAGTGGTGGACGCCGTCTTCTTCAACTTTGCCTACCCTGGCTCCGCGGTCATGGACCTGGCGGCCACCCGCGACATCGTCATGGTCCCAATAGACCCAAAACTGGCGGACAGGGTTATCAAGAAGCATCCTTATTATGTGAAGATCGTTATCCCCGGCAAGACCTACGCCAAGGTGGATAAGGACATTCTTTGCCTCGGCGATTCCAACATCATGATCGCCAACAAGAAGATGCCGGTCGACGTGGCCTATAAGATCGTGAAGGCCATCTACACCAATGTCAAGGAGGGGAAATACGCCTTGATCAACGTTCATCCCATTGCAGCCCAGTTGACACCGCAGAATGCGGTTAACAGTCCATTGCCGCTCCACCCGGGTGCTGTGAAATACTTCAAGGAAATTGGGGTCCTGAAATAGAAGGTCGGTGTCGGTTCGCGACGATCCGGGACCGGAATCCATGAAACCGTCGGGGGGCTGTGCATGAGGCCCCCCGCTTCCCCCTTCCGGGTCTCATCCCGGGGAGAGGGGGGATGTGCGTATATGCGCGGAATTATCCCTCTGTTGCTGATCACACTGATCCTTGCGGGAACGGCATCGGCCGCGCCTTGCACAGAGGGATGCCTAACCTTTCAGATCGTCCGGACCGCCGATGAAGAGGCCATCTGGGAATCTCCCGTGAAGGCGGGAGAAGCATTCCTGATCGAATACCGGCACTCCTCGGACCACACACCGATTCGGGATCTCTTCACCATCGGCGATTGCGGGGAGATCGTCCTGGTGGAGGAAAGTTACCTCTGGTATGGGGCGGGGCTGGAGTCCCATCCTGATGTTGGAAAAATCGACTTCTCCGGAGACTGGACCCGGGTCCGCCTGAATCGGCCGTTCCCACGGTTTCTGCTCCGGGTGGGAGAAACCGCCAATCATGTCCTGACCCTTCACGGTCAGGCGATACCGCTGTTGTCAATTGCAAAAGGGAAGGAGTCTCTATGGATACGTGTGACGGGGAACGTCCAAATCCGATAGGAGAAAACGACACCGGCCAAGGGGTCTGGGCAGAAGCGGAGGCGGAAGAGGCCCTGGCTGCGCAGCACGCCAAGGAGGTGCTCGACGAGTTCGAACGGAAGCGCGGATACAGCGGTCTTCCCTCTCTGCTCATCTCTCTGGTGGCCGTGATCACCTCATGCTACCATCTGCTCTACGCCTACTTTCATCCGTTCTTCGCGTTGGAGCATCGGGCCATCCACTGGCTGTTCATGTCCATCCTTCTGTTCGTCCTCTATCCCTTTTCCAAGAAACGATCTCCGTTACGGCGGATGTCCCTCCCCGATGGGGTCCTCCTGGTTCTTTCGGTCTCCATCTGCATCTGGATTTTCATCCATTCCACGAGCATCCTCAATCGGGCGGGAACTTTCGACACCTTCGACGTGGTCATGGGAACCCTTCTGGTGCTGATTGTCCTCGAGGCGGCCCGCCGGGCCGCCGGGCTGGCCGTTCCCCTGATCGCCGTCGTCTTCATTGGCTATGCGCTCTTCGGTCCCTATCTGCCGGACGTCCTGGCACACAAGGGATACAGCATCCAGAGACTCTGCACCTACCTGTCCCTTTCGACGGACGGCATCTTTGGCGTCCCCATTGGGGTGTCGGCGAACTTCATCCTGCTGTTCATCCTCTATGGGGCCCTGCTTCGGAAGACGGGTGCCGGCCAGTTCTTCACCGACGTGGCCTTTGCCCTAACAGGTTGGACCCGGGGCGGCCCGGCGAAGGCAGCCGTCGTTTCCAGCACATTCTTTGGCATGATCTCGGGCAGCTCCGTCGCCAATACGGTCACGACGGGCACCTTCACCATCCCGCTGATGAAAAGAACCGGCTATCCTCCCCATTTTGCAGGGGGCGTTGAGGCGGCATCCTCCACAATGGGGCAGATCATGCCGCCCATCATGGGGGCCGCCGCCTTCATCATGGCGGAGTTCCTCTCTGTTCCCTATTACAAGGTCTGCATTGCCGCCGCCATTCCGGCGACGCTGGCCTTTTTCTCCACATTCATGCAGGTCCACTTCCGGGCTGTATCCTTGGGACTCAGCGGACTGCCCCGGAACGAGCTGCCAAAGATCGGCGATGCCTTTGCAGCAGGCTGGCACCACCTCTTTTCCATTTTCCTGCTCATAGCCTTCCTAACCCAGGACTTTTCTCCCGAACGGGCCGTCTTTTGGGCGATCGTTGCGACGATCCTCTCTTCCTTTGTCATGTGCCTCGTCAGGAAGGAGTCCTTGAAGACCTCTGCAAAGATGATCATAGAAGGTCTAGAGGAAGGGGCCGTCGGGGCCGTCGAGGTGGCCGCCGCCTGCGCTGCGGCGGGCATTATCATCGGGTCCATCACCATGACGGGGCTGGGGATCAAATTCTCCTCGATGATCGTGGACGCCTCCATGGGAAAGCTCTACCTGGCCCTGCCGTTCACCATGATCGCCTGCCTGTTCCTGGGAATGGGCGTGCCGACAACGGCCCAATACGTCATCATCTCCGCCCTGGTGGCACCAGCCCTCGTCCAGATGGGAGTCCTGGCCATGGGCGCTCATCTGTTCATTCTCTATTTCGGAACGCGGGCAGACATCACCCCCCCTGTTGCCCTGGCCGCCTATGCAGGAGCTGGCATCGCCCGTTCCGATCCATGGAAGACGGGAATCTCGGCTTTCCAACTCGGGATCGCCGGCTTCATCATCCCGTTCATGTTCGTCTATGCCCCGGAGCTTCTCTTCATCGGCAACATCTGGCAGATCGTCCCGGCCCTGCTGACGGCAACGTTCGGCGTGGTTTGCCTGGCGGCGGCTGTCCAGCGCTGCATGCTGATCAAAACCACTTGGTATGAATTCGTTCTCCTGCTCATCACCGCCTTGCTGCTGATCAAACCCGGCATCAAGACAGACATCGCCGGGGTAGTCCTGTTCATCCTTGTCTTCCTGAACCAGTGGTTCCGCAGGAAACGCGAAGGCATGGCAACATAGGAAACGGAATTTCGTGATTCCAAACTACGGAGGGGCTGTCTCAGGTCGGCACGGTCGATCGATTCATGGTTGTTTCGGAAGGCGGACCGGAGAAGATCGCCCCCCTGTCTCGGGGTGGATGGGCGGATGAGACGGCCGTTGCAGCGAACCATGCCCGCCGGCCCGTCAGGGGGCGCAGAGGAGTCTCTGGAGCCGGTGATCGGCATCGGGGACGGTAAGGCCCGGCGGAGGTCCCGGCCGATCGAGTTGCGCCGAGATGGGGCTCCTCACCGGCGCCTTATCCCTTCTTCAGGCCGTACTTCTTGAGCTTGTAGCGGAGCATCCGCTCGCTGATCCTGAGGAGCTCGGAGGCCGGGTCCTGTGCGCCCGGCCTCCTCAATCATGCCTCAATGGGAATCCTGACGCCCGGGGTGCTCACTTCCCTTCATTTTCTCTGAGCTTCCGGAACTGCTCCTGGATCTCCCGGACCTTTGCGGGATTCCTCAGCAGTTCGTAGGCCGTAAGCGCTACGGCCTTGGCGGCCTGGACCGTGGCCGGCCAACCCGCGTCGGGCGCGGTGAACTTGAGCATCTCGTCGGAATGCAGCGCCACGCCCTTGGGCGCCACCTTGAACGAGAGATTGACCGTGGGATAGGTGTGGCCGACATTGCCCAGATCGGACGAACCCAGCAGCGTTCCCTTGACGATTTCCCCCTCCTTCACGCCCGCGGCCTTGATATTCCTGACGACCAGGGCGAGGTATTCCGGAACCATGATGGGCGAGAGCAGGGCCGTGCGCGGCGGTTTGTATTCCATTGTTGCGCCTTCGGCCAGAGCGGCGGCCTTGGCGCAATTGATCAGCTTGGCGTAGGCGTCTTCCATGGTCGCCGTATCCAAGGCTCGCGCTGCAAATTCTGCTTCGGCGAGGGCCGGCACCACATTGACCACATCCCCTCCCTTCTTGATGATGCCGTGGATGCGCACGTCCTGGCGCAGATGCTGGCGCAGGGCGTTGATACCGTTGAAGGTCTGGATAGCGGCATCCAGGGCGTTGATGCCCTTTTCCGGTGCGGCAGCGGCATGGGATGCCTTGCCCTTAAAGACGAAGGTGGCCCGTTTCATGGCCAGAATATCCATATCCACGCTCCAGAGGTCGCCGGGATGGGTGATGAGGACCATGTCCGTGCCGTCGAAATGATTGCCCTCCAACAGGGCGACCTTGCCCATGCCCAGGGACCCGCGCTCTTCGTCCGGCGTACCGATGACCAGCAGTCGGCCCGGTGTGTCTTTCATGAGTCTGGCCAGACCCGCCGCAGCCAGGAGTCCCGATGTGGAGATGAGATTGTGCCCACAAGAATGGCCGTTGGGGAGGGCATCGTACTCCAGCATGATCGTGATCGTCGGTCCGGGCCCTTTGCCTGCGAGTTCTGCACGAAACGCCGTCTTGGCCACACCGCCCTTCACAAGATCGGCAGGCACCTTCAGGTCACCTTCGACCTTGAACCCGAGCTTGCGGAGTTCCTCCATCAGGAGTTGGGAACTCTTGAATTCCTGCTGCCCCAATTCCTTGAAATCGAAGATCTTCTGTGAAACCGCCTTGTAGTTCCCCGCCTGCTCGTCGATTGCCGTGAGCAGTTGCCTTTCATCCGCCACGACGGTGGCCGCCCATAGAAAGGCCAGAATCAACGAAAGCAGGACAACCAGACCCTTGAACCTTTTTCTGCGCATGGCTTCCCTCCTTATGTGATAGGTTCGTGTTACTGTTTGAGCCCCCGCGGCCATGGAAACAGGGATGCGGTATCAGAACTGCGTTGCCGGAATGGCCAGTGGCACTCGATCGGATGACTTGGCGCTATGATGTTTTCAGGCCGTACTTTTTGAGCTTGTAGCGGAGCATCCGCTCGCTGATCCCCAGGAGTTCGGCCGCCCGGGTCTGATGGTCCCCGGCCTTCTCCATCGCCTCGGAGATAAGCCTCTTCTCCAGATCCTCGATGGAACCCTTGAGGAGCCCGTCGTCGGCCTTCTTCCCCCCGGCGGCCTCTTCGAGGAAGGCGGTCTCGCGGAAGGGAAGGTCCTCCAGGGCGACCACGGCGTCCCGGGCGATGACCACGGCCCGCTCGATGATGTTCTCTAGTTCCCGGACATTCCCGGGATAGTCGTACTTGAGCAGGACATCCTGGGCTTCGCTGCTGAGCCCCGCGATTTCCTTGCCGTTCTCCTCGGCGTAACGTTTCAGGAAGTGGTCGATGAGAGACGGGATGTCCTCCTTGCGCTCTCGGAGCGGCGGGATCGACATCACGACGACGTTCAGACGGTAGAAGAGGTCTTCCCGAAAAGCTCCCTCCTTCACCCGCTGTTCCAAGTCCCGGTTCGTGGCGCTGATCACCCGGACGTCGCTGCGGAGCGTCTGGTTCCCGCCGAGACGCTGGAACTCGTGCTCCTGGAGAAACCTCAGGAGCTTGACCTGGACCGCAGGGGAGAGTTCGCCGATCTCGTCGAGGAAGAGCGTCCCGCCGTCCGCCTCTTCGAACCGTCCGATCCGCCGGGCCGTCGCCCCGGTGAAGGCCCCCTTCTCATGGCCGAAGAGTTCGCTCTCCAGGAGGTTTTCGTGGAGGGCCCCGCAGTTGACCGCAATGATCCGCCGCGAGGCCCGGGGGCTCAGCTGGTGGATCAGACGGGCCAAGAGCTCCTTGCCTGTTCCGCTCTCCCCCTGGAGGAGGACCGTAGCGCGTGAGGCGGCCACTCGTGCGGCCATGTTGATCAAGGCACTCATCTTCTCGCTTTTGTAGATGATCCGGTCCGTCGTGACCCCGACCTGACCGAGCTGTTCGCGGAGGAGCTCGTTCTCCTTGAGGAGCGTCCGCCGCTCCGAGACCCGCTCCACCAGGAGGAGGAGCTCCTCGAATTCGACGGGTTTGGTAATGTAATCCAAGGCTCCGGCCTTCATGGCGTCCACGGCCGTCTCGATCGTCCCGTAGGCCGTGATGATGACCACGTCGATCTCCGGGTTGATCCCCTTGACCGCCTGGAGGACCTCCATCCCGTTCATGCCCGGCATCTTGTAGTCCAGCAGGATCAGGTCATAGTGGCCCTCCCGGACTCTCTGGAGCGCCCGGTCGCCGCTCTCGGCCTCGGAAACGGCGTGCCCTTCCTTTCTCAGGAAGTCCCGGAGCATCTCCCGTTGCGACTGGCCGTCTTCCACCACGAGGATGTTCAGTTTCTTCATTCGGTCTTGGCCCCCTTGCCGTTGGTCGGTCTCTCCGTGGGAAGGAGGATCTCGAAAGTGGTCCCCGTTCCCTTCCGGCTCAGGACGCGGATTTCTCCACCGTGTCCGCGGATGATCTCGTGCGAGAGCGTCAGCCCCAGCCCCAGCCCCTTCTCCTTGGTCGTGTACTCGGGGTTGAAGATCCGCTCCACCTCCTCGGTCGTCATCCCGCACCCCGTGTCAGTAATCTGGACGCCCACCCACCCCTTCTGGAGCTTCCGGATGGAGAGGGTCACTATCCCCTCCCCGCTGATCGATTCCATCGCATTCTTGATGAAATTGAGGAAAGCCTGCTGAAGTTTGTCCATGTCCATCGGGATGACGATGGGGGCGGTCTCCCAATCGGTCTTGAGGCTGATCCCCCGATCAGCGGTCTCCGCCGAAATCAGTTGGACGATCTTCCCAAGGAGCTCCTGGAGCGGACTTTCGCGCAGTTCCAGCCGCCGGCTCTTCGAGAAGGTGAGGAATTCCTCGATGATCCCGTTGAGCCTGCGGATCTCGTCCCGAATGACGGTGGCCATTCCCTCGAACTCCCGGCGTCGCTCCTCGTCCTCCGGGGCGCACTCCCTCTTGAGCCGCTGGCTGGCCATGCTGATGGCGTTCAGGGGGTTGCGGATCTCGTGGGCCACCCCCGCGGCGAGCTGCCCCAGAGAGGAGAGCCGCTCGGCCTTCTCGAGCTGCCGGGTCATCTCCACAATCCCGGCCATGTGCCGGTTCTGGTTGTGATAGAGGAGCCACATCGACAGCAGTGCGATCAGGGCGACCAGGGCCAGGAAGACGAACATGTTGCGGCGGTTCTCCTTGAGGATCTCGTCGGTGTTTCCCCGATCCAGGCCGAGACGGATGATCCCGGCGATCTTGCCGTCGAGTTTCAGGGGGGAGACGATCTCCAGGATGTACTTGCCTCCGTGGGGAACCTTCCGGCTCTGCATTCCGACCGTGCCGGCGAGGACCCCGGCCGGCAGGGGGTCGTCTTTCCCCCATTCCTCGGGGATCTCGCCGGTATTGCCCAGCGGCAGGCCCTTGGGATCCCGGACCGTGAGATAGACCAGTCCCTGCCCTTCCCCGAGCTTTTCGATCGCCTTTTCCACGGAGACCCGCGTCCCCCAGTAACGGGCCCCTTCCCGGTCCAGCGCGATGACGATGGTCCCGCTGGCATCGGGCCGACGCAGGGCGATGAAGCCGACCTTCAGGCGGCCCAGCCTGGCGAAGAGGTCAGGGGCGCCCTCGGGGAGCGGCCTCCTCATTTTAGCGGATCCGGTGCCGGCCGGCTCGTTCGGAAGGGGTCGGCTCATCTGGATGACCTCCCCCCAGGCGTTGAGGACGGCGACCAGCCAGAGATTGTTGGCCTCGGCGTAGCGGCGGATGTAACTGGCGCTCAGATGGGCCCTCTTCCACTGGTTGTCGATCTCGCGGGCCATCTCGACGACCTTCTCGGTGAGGAAGATCTGAGGGGAGAGGACCTCCTCGGTCATGGGGCGGAAAGAACCCCCTGCCGCCCGCTGGGAGGCCTGGATCATCGTTTTGAGGTTCTCTTCGGAAAGCCTTTCGACGACCCCGACGATCCGGAGGCCTTGATTCTCCATGAACCCCTCGAGGGTCCTCTCGCTTCGCCTCAGGTCGAGGATCCCCATCGTGAGGATGAGACCGACGAAGACGGCGCAGACAATGGCCAGGGCCAGCGGCTGGAGAAAGGGACGGTCATAAGGGTGGGGGTGGTGCTGCCAGACGATCTTCCTATCCGCAATCATAACGCCTGTCCAGGAATCCCGCGGGAAAAGGCCCGGCCTGTCGGCCCGAACCCTCGAACGGCGGGGCGACCCCCTGCCGAAAACTTCGGAAAGCCATTGCGGGCGTCATCATAGGTCATCCACCTTAAAAGTCAACGATTTCTTTCCCAGCCTCCCCGGACGGAATCCTCGGCGATCATCTACCGCATGGCCAGCCGGATTCGACATTTTTGTCGATTCAGCCCCTTCGGCAGTCAAATCGTGCAACAGTCCGATATAATAGTGTTTATCAAAATACACGGCCCGGACGCCTCGACAATTCTTGCCTCCCCCTTCCAGGTCCGGCCCTGCCATTCCCATCCATGCAATTCATATATTCAAAACAATTTCATGTAGATACAAAACTTTGACGATATTGGCACAACAGATGCAAATATATGAAAACGTAAAGGACCTGTTGACTGAACGCGGGCACGATCAGCCGACAGCAAAATGACCAAGGACCAAAACTTCTACTCCTGGACGCGGGGAGGTTCACAAAACCTCCCCGTTTTGTTTTTCTTTTCAACCGGACCTCTTCGACCATCGCTGTGCAGTTCCCCCTCCTCCAGCCAGCCCCATCCCCTTGCACGTATTGCTGTCAGATGCCAGGATCGTACCATCGTGACCGTCTTTTGATTGGCCTTTTGGGGCCGATTGGTGTAGATATAATTCCGCAATCGACACAGCGGCCCCTGCCGGATCCGGGGTCTTTTGGCGATCGCATGACACTTTCTAATCAAGGAGGGAAACAATGGAGGCGATGAGGAACCTGCTGGAGGTCAAGCTGCAGGCCTTCGATCCCGAGGTCGACGAACTGATCCGCGACGAAATGCGGCGCAACGAGGAGACGATCAATCTGATCGCATCGGAGAACTACCCGCCCAAATCGTCGATGAAGGCGATCGGTTCGATGCTCTCGGGCATCTACAGCGAAGGCTATCCTGGCGAACGCTACTACCGCGGCCTCGAAAACATCGACAAGATCGAATCGGTGGCCATCAAAAGGGCCAAGACGGTCTTCGGGGCGGAACACGCCAACGTCCAGGCCCTCTCCGGTTCCAGCGCCAACATTGCCGCCTATCTGGCCCTCCTCCAGATCGGCGATCCGATCCTGAGCATGGAAATCGATTCAGGCGGACACCTGAGCCACGGGGCCAAGGTCAACATCGTCTCGAAACTCTTCCAAGTCCACCAGTACGGTGTGGATCCCGTAACGGGCCTGCTCGACTACGACCTGATCCGCAAGATGGCCCTGGAGATCAAACCGCGCCTGATCGTCTGCGGGGCCAGCGCCTACCCGCGAACCATCGACTTCGCCCGGTTCGGCGCGATCGCCAAGGAGTCAGGGTCATTCCTGATGGCCGACATGGCCCACATCGCAGGCATGGTCGCCACGGGGGACCACCCCAGCCCCGTGCCGCACTGCGACATCGTCACCACGACCACTCACAAGACCCTGCGGATGACCCGCGGGGCCCTGATCCTCTGCCGCCAAGAACACGCCGCCAAGGTGGACCGGGCCGTGTTCCCCGTCCTGCAGGGAGGGCCGCACCAAGCCAACATCTCCGCCATCGCCGTGGGCCTCAAGCACCTGACCACGCCCGAATATAAGGATTACATCACACGGCTCCTGAAGAACGCCAAGCTGCTCGCCTCCGAGCTCCAGTCCCTGGGCTTTGCCATCGTCAGCGGCGGAACCGATAACCATCTGATGCTCCTAGACCTCTCGGCCCAGGGGATCGACGGGGATAAGGCCTCGATCATCCTTGAGGAGGCCAACATTGTGGTGAACAAGAACAAGGTGCCCGGCGACAAGGGGACGGCCAAGAAGCCCTACGGGATCCGTCTGGGGAGCCCGGCCATCACGACCCGTGGGATGGGACCCGAGGAGGTCCGACAGATCGCCCGCTGGATAAAGGATGTGCTTCTGAACCCCGACGACGAGGCTCTGCGCAAACGGATCAAGGCCGAGGTGACCGACCTCTGCCGGCGGTTCCCCATCTACCAGCCCACGTTCTAAGCCAGCCGGAGCCGACAGCCGATAAACAGGCCGGGCCGATCCTCAAGGATTCGGCCCGGCCTGTTGCTTTTTCCTTCCGTGGGACCTGTCGTTCCTTCGATAACGTAAAATATTTACGTTATCCACTGCCTAACTGTGGGGCGAGACCCTAATTTCTCCATGTTATGGAATTCTCTATCACCATTCGGGCCCAAAATCCATCGGATCAGCGGGACGGGTCCTCCTTGCCAGCCTTGGCCTCACGGATCTTGCGCCACTCTGCCAGCCGCTCGGCGATGATCTTTTCGTAGCCCCTGCCGGTCGGTCGGTAGAACCGGCCCCCATTGCCCCTGAGCTCATCCGGCAGGTAGTCCTGGGGGACGTAGCCCCCCTCGTAGTCGTGGGCGTAGAGATACCCCTTGCCGTAGTCCAGGGACTGCATCAGCTTCGTGGGGGCGTTGCGGATATGGAGCGGGACAGGGAGCGTCCCGGTCTTCTCGATCGTGGCCCGGACCTGGTTGTAGCCGGCGTAGACGGCGTTGCTCTTCGGGGCGGTAGCCAGGTAGACGACGGCCTGGGCCAGGGCCAGCTCCCCCTCGGGCGAGCCAAGAAAATGAAAGGCCTGCATGGCGTCGATGGTGATGGAAAGAGCCCGGGGATCGGCGTTTCCCACGTCCTCGGAGGCGAATCGGATCAGGCGGCGGGCGATGTAGAGCGGTTCCTCGCCCGCCATCAGCATCCGGCCGAGCCAGTAGAGGGCAGCGTCGGGGTCGCTCCCCCGGAGGGACTTGTGGAGGGCGGAGATGAGGTTGTAGTGCTCCTCTCCGGTCTTGTCGTACTGGAGGGCCTTTCTCTGGATCGCCTCCTCGACGAAGGACTTGGTGATCTTCCGTCCCGCCTCCCCGGTCCGGTCCGCAAGCGAGGCAGCCGCCTCGAGGCTGTTGAGGGCTGCACGGGCGTCGCCGTCGGCCGACCAGACGATGTGGTCCAGAGCCTCCGGCTCGATCTCCAGGTCCAGGGTGCCCAGGCCCCGCTCTCTGTCTGCCAGAGCGCTGTGGACGATCCGGGAAAGGTCTTGCGGGGTAAAGGGCTTGAGGACCAGGACCCGCATCCGCGAAAGAAGCGGGGCGATCACCTCGAAGGAGGGATTCTCCGTGGTGGCCCCGATCAGGGTGATCAGCCCACTCTCCACGTGGGGGAGGAAAGCGTCCTGCTGGGCCTTGTTGAAGCGGTGGATCTCGTCCACGATGAGGATCGTCCTGCGCCGATGGAGCCGCCACATCTGGGCCGC
>CAYOGU010000010.1:0-24700 GCA_964403345.1 uncultured Syntrophus sp.
AGATTCTGGCCAAAGTGGCCAAAAGTAAAGAAGCGTTGGACGCACTACACTAGAAGAAGCCTGACCTCCTTGCCGGATTCCTACGGACTGCATCTCTGGATCCGCTCACCCCTTGATTATCCGGCATTCCTGTGGCAAACTCATCCTTACCTGACCGACTGGTGGCATTGATCGAAAGCCCCTGTGGGTCAGGGACAACCCAATGAAAAAGGAGAGATGATCATGCCGGAATTTGGTTCGCCTTTCTCGGGTCTTGCCAGCGACCGAAAACTCACGAAGCCGGAGCTGATCCGGGCCATCCGCTTCATGATCGCCGCGGAGTACGAGGCCATCCAGCTCTACATGCAACTCGCTGAATCCACGGATAACGCCTTGGCGATCGACGTCCTCAAGGACATTGCCGACGAGGAGCGGGTTCACGCCGGCGAGTTCCTGCGGCTCCTTCGGGAGCTGGCCCCGGATGAGGTCAAGTTTTATGCCGAGGGGGCCGAGGAGGTCGAGGAGGAGATCGCCAAGGCTAAGAAGGGCAGGGCAAAGGCCGGGAAGGTGAAAGGTCAGCGCCTCTGACCCTATCGGTCACGGTCGATTCCAGGGTCCAGGGCCCGACCGTCTGAGCAGGTGATTTCCTCAGGGCGAAGAGGACAGAGGTCACGCCTTCTGTGTGGTCAACGCCAACCAAGCCCTGTACCCCGGGCCGTGATGAACTGTTCGGTCGGGATCCTTTGCACCAAGAATATCCCCGAACCGTCAGGGATTGTCTCGATAGAATTTGAGGATCGATATCCTGAGGAGAAGCCACTAGTGAAGCTTAGCCCGTCCATCGTCAGCTATTTCTTTCAGAGGGAGAGCACCAAGCGAAACCTCCACCAACTCCTGAAG
Source organism: uncultured Syntrophus sp. (assembly GCA_964403345.1). Lineage (GTDB taxonomy): Bacteria > Desulfobacterota > Syntrophia > Syntrophales > UBA5619 > JAKAFS01. Next base: position 880 of record CAYOGU010000010.1, read on the forward strand.
TTCATGCTGGTCCTGGCGGGGCTGATGACCGTCTTCAGCGTCATTTTTCACTTTATCATGGCCTACGAGGGAAAATCGCATTCGTGGGTCACTGGTTTCTACTGGACCCTTACGGTGATGTCGACGCTCGGATTCGGGGACATCACCTTCCATTCCGATCTGGGCCGAGTCTTTTCCATCGTGGTGCTGCTCTCCGGGATGATCTTCCTGCTCACCCTGATGCCCTTCACTTTCATCAAATTCTTCTATGCCCCCTGGATCGAGGCGGAGTCGAGAAAGCGTGCACCGCGGGAACTGCCGCCGGAGACCAAGGACCACGTGATCATCACCAGCTACGACCCGGTCACCGTGGCCCTGATCGAAAGGCTGGAGGATCACCGGATCGACTACGTCCTCGTCGTGGACGATTTCAAGAGGGCCCTGGAGCTCTATGACGAAGGAGTGAAGGTGGCCGTGGGGGATGTGGACGACCCGGAAACCTACCGGAGGCTGCGCGCCGACTCGGCGGCTCTGGTTGTCGCCGCCGACCGCGACGAGATCAACACGAATGTTGCCTTCACGGTCCGGGAACTGAGCGAACGCGTCCCCATCATCACCACCGCCGATTCTCCCTATTCCCAGGATATCCTGACGATGGCAGGCAGTACGAAGGTGCTGCAGATTTACAACATCCTCGGGCGTTGTCTGGCCGCCTGGACCGTAGGGGGGGACTGCCGGGCCAACGTCATCAGCCGCTTCGACGAGTTGATCATCGCGGAATTCCCTGCCATGGGGACCCCCCTGGTGGGAAAGACCCTGGCCGAGAGCCGACTGCGGGAACATTTCGGAGTGGCTGTCGTGGGGCTCTGGGAGCGGGGCAAGTTCATGGTCCCCAATGCCGACAGCTTGATCCAGCGCACCAGCGTCCTGGTCCTGGCCGGTTCCGAGAAAAGCCTCGCGGCGTACGACGACGTCTATGCTTTTTACCACATCTGCCGACTGACCGCGGATCCGGTGGTTATCGTTGGAAGCGGTCGGGTGGGGGACACCATTGTCGAGCGGTTCAAGGAGCGGGGGAGTCCTTATCTGGTCATTGAGAAGAATCCGAAGCGGCTACAGGACGAGAAGCACTACGTGCTCGGGGATGCGGCGGACATCCGGACGCTTCAGAAGGCCTGGATCGAGAAGGCACCGGCAGCCCTGGTCACCACCCACGACGACGCCACGAACATCTATTTGACCAAGTATTTCAGGAGCCTGAGACCGGAGATGCAGATCCTCAGCCGGGCCAATCTGGACCGGAACGTTTCCACCCTCCACCGCGCCGGCGCCGATTTCGTCATGTCCTATGCCTCACTGGGGGCCAACGCGATCTTCAATTTTCTAAAGAACGAGGATACCTGGATGCTGGCCGAGGGGCTCAACATCTTCCGCCTGAAGACCCCGGCGTCCCTGGCAGGGAAGGTCCTGGCCGATTCGGGGATCCGGAAGGCTACCGACTGCACCGTTGTCGCCATCCGGGACGGCGATCGGATGTCGATCAACCCCGATCCACAGATGCCGATCCAGCCCGGTTCAGAGTTGATCCTGATCGGCACCGACGAAGGGGAACGGCGGTTCCTGAAGGCCTTTGAAGCCTGAAAGGGGCGACGAGCCCGACCGCTTCCTTATCGGTCCGTATGGGCGTTTCCGCTGATCACCAAGACCAGTTCCCGCACGGTGCCCTTCATCTGCAGCGACTGGGCGTTCAACTGCTCTGCCGCACTGGCCGATTCCTCCGCGCTGCTCGCATTCTGCTGGACCACGTCGTCCATCCGGGTGACGGCGACATTGATCTGTTGGATGCCCTGGGCCTGCTCCTGAGAGGCGGCCGCCACCTCGCCGACGAGGGTGGTCACCTGCTCTGTGATGCGGTGGTTGTTGGACAACTCTCCGTTGATCTGTTCGAAAAGCGTTGAGGCCTCGTGGATCTTTGCGGTTGAGCCGTCGATGAGCGTGGCGGTGGTCTTGGCCGCTGCCGTGGCCCTCAGGGCCAAATTTCTGACCTCCTCGGCCACGATGGCGAAGCCGCTCCCCGCTTCGCCGGCGCGGGCCGCTTCCACGGCGGCGTTCAGGGCCAACAGGTTCGTCTGGAAGGCGATCTCATCGATGGTTTTGATGATCTTAGCCGTTTCCTCACCGGCCCGAACGCTGGCGGTGACCACCTCCTGCATCAATGCCATCCGCTGGGAGATGATCCCGTGGCTCGCCTTGGCGTCCTTGGACATGAGGCGGCTGGCCTGCTGGGCATTGTCGGCGTTCCGCTTGGTCATGGAGGACATCTCCTCCAGGGAGGTTGAGAACTCCTGGATGGAGATGGCCTGAGTGGAGGCCCCGCCCGCCAGGGTTTGACTGGATGTGGACACCATCGTCGAAGCGGAGCTGACCTCATCGGCCGACCTCATGATCTCATCGGCGATGCTCTGCAGTTTTTTGATGAGAAATGTCCCGACCAGGATGAAGTTGCCGATCAGGATGGAAAGCCCGACGGCCATGGAGAAACCGAATGCCTTCATGTTGGCGAAACCGCCCAGTTTCGTCGCAATGGTGGTGTTGGTGATGATGATCGCGATCCCCGGAATCAACCAGAGGAACAGTTTATAGGTCAGGTTCCTGCCGAAGATCGAACGCAGGATCAGGGCGATGAGTCCGGCTGCGATCAGGTCCACCACGGTGATCACGATTCCCTCAATGAACATCTTCATGGGTTGCCTCCTTGTTTGAGACCCAAAGACGGGCATTCACGGGTTTAATGATACGAAATCATACCGATTTTAATGTAACATGCCCTGCAAGAAAATACATCCCCAAAATTTCCGGGTCCGCCTGACGCGTCCGACGGGGCATTCGGCAGGGACATGATCCACAGAGACCCATTGACCTCAAGTTGGGATCGTTCTAATCTCCTCAAGTAACAAGAATAGGAAGGCGGGATCCCCGTTCGGGGCGATCGGAAAGGGGAGCGGGTATGGGAATAGAGATCGAGAGGAAATTCCTCGTCAAGGGAGATGCGTGGAGGTCCCGAGCGGAGGGGACGGCGTACCGGCAGGGGTACCTCAACAGCGTCAGGGAGAGGACCGTCCGCGTCCGGACGGTCGATGAGAAGGCTTTCCTGACGATCAAGGGACCTGCGGCAGGTTCGACCCGTTCGGAGTACGAGTATGAAATCCCCCTCGCGGACGACAGGGCCATGCTCGATGTCCTGGTCGAGAAACCGATCATCGAAAAGACGCGCTACCGGGTCCCCTTCGGAGGATTCATCTGGAAGATCGACGAATTCTTCGGGGAGAACGCAGGACTCATCGTCGCCGAAGTGGAGCTGCACAGCGAGGGGCAGGCCTTTTCGAAACCGGAATGGGTCGACGAGGAGGTAACGGCCGACTCCCGCTATTTCAACGCCAACCTGATCCACCACCCATACTGCCGGTGGTGATCCGCCGATATTTTGTCTGAGGCCATGGCCGGTCGGGGCCTCAACCCGTCCCCTTCAGGTGCCTGAGGAGATAGGCCTTGAACTTTTCGTAATCGGCCGCCAGGTGTGCCGGCCTCCCGGTGCGGCCGTCGAGGTCCTTCATGCTCTGAGGCAGTTCGGGGTTGATTCCCAGAAGTTCCTGGATTTCCTTGGGGAACTTGGCAGGATGGGCCGTCTCCAGGCAGATGCACAGGGGGACGTCGCCGTAGAGTTCGAGGTAGACCTCCAGCCCCCGCCATCCCACCGCGCCGTGCGGTTCCAGGAGGACCTTATGCTGGTCGTAGATCCTCTTGATCGTCTTTTTCGTCTCCCTGTCGGAGATGGCCACCGAGAAGATGTGCTGTCTCATTTGCTCCACGTCCGGCTGGCGATGGACGACACCGCTTCGGTCCACGGTTCCGCCGTAGAGATCGAAGAAACGGGCGAGGTTGCTGGGATGGCCCACGTTCATGGCGTTGGACAGGCAGGCTTTCGACGGGGAGACCTTCTGGTAGACGCCGGTCTCCAGCAAGCGGGGAAACTCGTCGTTCTCGTTGGTCGGCATGACGAGCTTGGCCACGGGGAGCCCCATCCGCCGGGCGTACTCGCAGCCGAGGGCGTCGCCGAAGTTGCCCGAGGGGACCGAAAAGACAGCCGGTTCCGTGTCCCGCGCCAATTGCGCCCAAGCCCAGACGTAGTACACGATCTGGGGGAGGATCCGTCCGAAATTGATCGAGTTTGCGGAAGTGAGGTTGAAGCCTTCAAAGGACGGGTCGGCAAAGGCCTGCTTGACCAGGTTCTGGCAGTCGTCGAATTTCCCTTCCACCGAGATCGCCCTGACGTTCTGGCCGATCGTGTCGAGTTGCTTCTTCTGCCGGCCGCTTACCTCGCCTTTCGGGTAGAGGATCGTCACGTCGATTCCCTCGACCCCCCGGTAGGCGTCCCCCACGGCGCTTCCCGTGTCCCCCGAGGTGGCCACCAGGACATTAAGGCGCCTGCCCGGGTCGCGCATGGCGCCCATGAGCCGGGCCATCATCCGGGCGGCGAAATCCTTGAAGGAGGCCGTCGGTCCCTGATCGAGGCGCAGGACATATTTGCGTCCGAAGACGTTCTCCAGCGGCACGGGGTAGTTGTAAGCCTCGGCGATGATCCGCCGGAGGACGTCACCGGGAATCTCCCCGGCCAGAAAGGCGTCGGCCACCAGGACTGCGGCCTCGGCATAGGGGGCCCCTTTGAGGCTCTTGAAGGCCTCCACGGGGAGGGAGGGGATCCTTTCGGGCATGAAGAGTCCCTCGTCGGGCGCCTGTCCCGTCAGGAGGGCCTCCCGGAAGGAGACCGTTTTCTTGAAAGGGGAGATGCCGGGGACTTGATCCAGGTTGCGGTTTGTGCTGTAGTATCTCAACTTCGAAGACATGAAACAAACCTCAGATCTGAAGATTATGACGACGCGCAGGAGATGCCGCTGGGACTGACCGGAAGGCCCGCCGTCCATCGGCTGCCGACAGGGAGAAACCCCTGTTGCTCCGGATCTTGACAGGCGTCCCGGCGGTCTCTTCCAGAGGGTGGATGCCTTTGGTCAGGGTGGGTGGGGTGAGGGCCATCCGTTGCGCGGCATGGAGGACTTTTCCCGTTTCAAGAAGATGGAGGGCCGTCTCCATCTGTGGCATCGTAATATTTCCGAACCCTGCATCGTTCATGGAGTCCATCCATACCACAATCGACGTCTATACGCAAAGGGTAATGACGTCCCTTCAAATCCCTCGCAATCGACGCCGATCTCTGGTAAAAGATCTGTCATCGGAAACTTGAACAAGGGAGCGAACATGGAAGAAGAGACGCGGGTGCGTCTGACCGAAACGGTCCACGGGGCCGGTTGAGCCTGCAAGATAGGTCCGGGGGACCTGCAGGAGGCGTTGAAAGGTCTGCCGCTCGTCGCCGATCCGAATCTGATCGTGGGGATGGAGCACGCGGAGGACGCAGGGGTCTATCGATTGCGCGATGATCTGGCCATCATCCAGACCGTGGATTTCTTTACCCCGATCGTGGACGATCCCTATACCTTCGGACAGATCGCCGCGACCAATGCCCTGGGCGATGTCTATGCCATGGGGGGCAGGCCGCTCACGGCCATGAACATCGTCTGCTTCCCCATCCGGAAGATGGACGTCGGGATTCTCCGCGATATCCTCCGCGGCGGGCTGGACAAGATGCGGGAGGCCGGCGTCCTGCTGATCGGCGGCCACAGCGTCGAGGACGACGAACCCAAATACGGCCTGGCGGTCACGGGTGTCGTCCATCCCGACCGGGTCCTGTTCAATCGGGGCGCAAAACCGGGGGACAAGCTGATCCTGACCAAGCCGCTGGGGACCGGGATCGTCAGCACGGCCCTCAAGGGGGGGCTGGCCGATCCGGAACTGGTCGCCCGGTCGATCGCCTGCATGACGACCCTCAACGCAAAGGCGTCGGCGCTTTTGGCCCAGCGGGAAGACATCCACGCCTGCACCGACATCACGGGCTTTGGCTTCCTGGGCCACGCCCTGGAGATGGCCGAGGGGAGCGAGATCGGCATGACGGTCGACGCCGCCTCGGTACCCTATTTCACCGGGATCCGGGCCTTTGCCGAGGAGGGCATCGTGCCGGGGGGGCTGATCCGGAACCGCAAACACCGGGAATCCCAAATCGAGATCGCCCCCGCCTGTCCGGGCTGGCTCGTGGACATCCTTTTCGACCCGCAGACCGCCGGCGGGCTTCTCGTTGCCCTGCCCGCCGCCGGGGCCGAACAACTCCTCCGACAGATGCATGCCGCCGGGATCGCCGAGGCGGCCATTGTCGGCGACGTCACGGCTTCCCCGAAGGGGAAAATCCTTATCGTCTGAACCCGCCCTTCGGCACCTCTCCATCTCGTTGCTACTTCAGACGCCTGTCTTCATTTGAAAGCCTGTTCGGGCGCGGCGGCTTTTTCCCCTCGGGAGACGGCCGGGACCTTTCAGCGGCGGGGACGGTTCATCTCTGGGGGGTCCTTCCTGAGCAAGAATGAGCAGGCGAGCGTCACCGTAAGGATGAGGGCTCCGGCCAGCGTGAAGGCCGCGGTGAAGCCGTGCCGGTCGATCAGATAGCCGACCAGGGGGGTCAGGATGCCGCCGCCCTCCATGGCCGCGAAGTAGTAGATGCCCAGGATTGTCGAACGGCTGCCGATGGGCGCCTGGTCGACGATGAAACTCTCCGAGGCGGACATCCGGACATAGATGACCGCCCCCATCAGCAGCAGGTGCGCCAGGAGCCCCCAGCCGTATGCGAAGACGACCAGCAGGGCGTTGGCGAGGCCTGAAAGACCGCAGACCGCCAGGAGCACCCGAACGCTTCCCATGCGGTCGCTGAGGGCGCCGCCGAGCGGGCCCGCCCAGAACGACGCGGTGTACAGGATCGCGTATGCAACGCCCGCCGTTTCCTTGCTCATCCGGTAATGGTCGACCAGGAGCAGGGGGATGAAGGAGACCGCTGAGGTGACGACCGCCGAGGTGAAGGTCGTCAGGAACAGGAAGACGGCCAGGCGGTGGATCTGGCCCGGTCGTGCCGGTCCGGCATCGTCCCCCTTCCCCCTGCTCAGGATTCCGTTTTTTCCGGGGGCCCGTCGCCCCAGGAGGATGTAGAAGGCGACCCCGAAGAGGATCATCGGGATGCCCAGCCAGATGTAAGCCCCGCGCCATCCCCAGGCGTTGGCGATGGCAACGGCCAGAAGCGGGGTGACGAAGTAGCTGGCCCCGCCGCCGGTGTTGTGGAACCCCATCGCCCGGCCCAGTTTCTCGGGACGAACCGCCGCAAGGATCAGCGGCGGTGCCGAGGGGTGGTAGCCGCCGGCCAGGACCCCCATCAGGACCAGAAAGACGATCATCCACCCATAGGCGTCCGAAAGGCCGACCAGAACGCTGGCCAGAGCCACGCCCGAGATGCCGACGGTCATCAGCTTGCGCGGTTCGATCCGGTCGGCGAGCCAGCCCGCGGGGAGCTGCCCGATCCCGTAGGCGAGCGTGAAGGCCGACACGACGAGTCCCGAGGCAGTATAGTCCAGGTTGAATGTGCCGCGGATGAAGGGGATGAGCGGCACGGTGAGAGCGGTCATGACGTGGTGGCTGAAGTGTCCCAGGACGAACAGGGGCATCATCCCCCCGAACATCGCGCGAGCTTTCAAATTCCGGTCCTCCCTTGCTTGTGTTCCTTCATCCTAGATGGCCTGTTGGTGGGCGCGCCAGGAGGTATAGACCGCCGCCGCCACGACGATGAGCGCCCCGGCCACGGTTTTGATTTCCGGTATCTCACCGAGGACCAGGACGGCGAAGAGGATTCCGTAGATCGGTTCCAGGCTGGTCATGAGGCTGGCCGTCGAAGCCTTGATCGTCCGGAGACTGTCCACGAAGAGGGTGTGGGGCAGTGCGGTGAAGACCACGCCGAGGATCAGGAGATAGAGCCAACGTCTTTCCGTGCCCACGTCGATCCCGTTGGAGAGGAAGGGGAGCAGGAACGCCGCAGCCACAATGACCTGGTAGAGCATCATGGTGCTTGAAGGGTAGCGGCTCAGGTGCTTGCGGTACAGGACGTTGCGCAAGGCGTAGCAGAGGGCCGAGAGGATCCCCCAGGCGGCCCCGATCGCCGCGCGACCGCCAGTCGGGCCGCCGGGGATGGCCAGATAGACCCCGGCAAAGACTGCCAGAGCCACCGCCAGGTCGCGGCGGTCCAGCGGCTCGCTGAAAAAGAAGGGCTCAATCAGGACCGTGATGACCGGGAAGGTGAAGACTGCAATCAGGCCGATGGCCACGCTGGACATCTGGATCGCGGTGAAGAAGCTGACCCAGTGGACGGCGATCAGAATGCCGAGAAGAACGATCCATCCCAGATCGCGCCTGCGGGCGAGCCCCAGCCGTGCGCCGGTAAGACGGACGAAGGCCAGAAGCGCCCCGGCTGCGACGACGCAGCGCAATGTGATGATGTCTCCCGGCGGGAGCGTCAGCACCTTGGCGAAGAGTCCCGTGCCGCTCATGATGACCACGGCCCCGTGGAGCTCGATCATGCTCCTTTTCACGAACCCTGCCTTTCGGTCATAAAAAAACCCCCTTCGCGTGTTCCTCCGTCCAGGGGGATCTCTGCCCCGTTTGACACCGGGGCCGCGCTCTGCAAACTTTTAAAATATCCTATCACATCCAATGGGGATTGGAAAGGGCTTCTCCCGCCCGGCTCGGTTTAGGCCGGAAGCCCATCCATGTTGAGACAAGACCTGCCGGCAGGCATCTGGGGCTGCACGGTCGACTTGCGGGACGAGCCCTTTCAGGCCACCCGGAGGACCTTCGCCCCGCGGATCTTCCCCTCCCGGAGCTCGGCCAAGGCCCGATTGGCTTCAGCGAGAGGGTATTCCACCACCTCGGGCCGGATGGGGATCTCGGCGGCCGCCTCCAGGAACTCCCGGATGTCCCGCCGGGTGACGTTGGCCACGCTCTTGATTTCCTTTTCCAGCCAGAGCTGGGCGGGGTAATCCAGGGCGAGCAGGGCCTCCTTGTCGCGTTCTTCCTTGCGGATTGCGTTGATGACCAGCCGTCCTCCCGGGGCCAGGTGACGCAGGGCTTCCAGGACGGGCCTCCAGGCCGGCGTCGTGTCGATCACAGCCTGGAGCTTTTCCGGCGGCGTCTCCTCGGTCGTCCCGGCCCAGACGGCCCCGAGCTCGCGCGCGAAGGCCCTCTCCTTTTCGCTCCGGGCGAAGACGAAGACCCTGGTATGGGGAAAGCGGTGACGGACCAGCTTCAGGACGAGGTGCGCCGATGCGCCGAAGCCGGTGAGGCCGAGGTTTCGGCCGTCTCCGGGACCGGCGATCCGGAGCGACCGCCAGCCGATGGCCCCCGCGCAGAGAAGCGGTGCCGCCTCGGCGTCCGAGAAGATCTTGGGGATGGGGTGGGCGAAGGACTCCGGGACCCGCAGGTACTCCCCGTAACCGCCGTCGACGTCGCGGCCCGTGGCCCGGAAGGACGGGCAGAGGTTCTCGTTTCCACTCCGGCAGGCGTCGCATTGCCCGCAGGCCCAGTGTATCCATCCCACGCCCACCCGCTCGCCCACCTGGAGGCTTCCCGCGCCCGGCCCCAGGGCGGCGACGGTTCCCACGGCCTGGTGTCCGGGGACAACGGGGAAGGCCGGCGGCGGCGTTCTTCCCTCGATCTCGTCGAGTTCCGTATGGCAGACGCCGCAGGTCCTGACCCGGATCAGGACCTCGCCCGGTCCCGGTTCCGGGACCGGAAGCTCCGCGGGGGCCAGGGGCTCGGGCTCCCTCTCCATGCTGGAAATCCCCTTCAGGATCATCGCCTTCATGGCTTCAACTTCCCCCTTTCTGATCTGGTCGGAGTATGGTCCGGCAGAGGACCTTTTTCAAGGGAATTTTGAGTCCTCCGCCAGCCCGGCAATCCCGTTTGACAGGCCGGGAGGGTTTTTCTATACTCTCCACCGAGGTCCATCCCCTTTTCAAGGAGGTTCCCATGGCCTTTCTTCTGGCCCTCGACCAGGGCACAACCAGTTCCCGGGCGATCGTCTTTTCGGAAACGGGCACACCGGTGGCCTCGGCCCAGCGGGAGTTCGAACAGATCTATCCCCGGCCGGGCTGGGTGGAACACGACCCCTGCCGGATCTGGGAGACCCAGATCGCCGTCGCGGCCCACGCCCTGAAAGAGGCGGGCCTCGCCGGGTCCGAGGTGGCCGCCATGGGGATCACCAACCAGCGGGAGACAACGGTCCTCTGGGACCGCGCCACGGGCCAGCCGGTTGGCAACGCCATTGTCTGGCAGGACCGGCGCACGACCGAGGCCTGCGAGCGGCTCAAGGTCCAGGGCCACGGCCCGCTGATCCGGCAGAAGACGGGCCTCGTCATCGATGCTTACTTCTCGGGAACCAAGGTGGCATGGATCCTCGACCATGTCCCGGGGGTCCGCCGGATGGCCCAGGATGGGCGGCTCGCCTTCGGGACGATCGATTCCTGGCTGATCTGGAACCTCACCGGCGGGAAATGCCACGTCACCGATCCCTCTAACGCCTCGCGGACGATGCTTTATAACATCCATACCGGCGACTGGGACGACGAGTTGCTGGGGCTTCTGGGCGTTCCCAGGGCCGTTCTCCCGGAGGTCCGTTCCTCGAGCGAGGTCTACGGTCTGACGAATGTCCCGGGGTTCCCGGCTGGGATCCCCATCGGCGGCGCCGCTGGGGACCAGCAGGCGGCACTCTTCGGGCAGCTCTGCACCGAACCGGGGATGGTGAAGAACACCTACGGGACGGGCTGTTTCATGCTGATGAACACGGGGGCGAACCCCGCGGTGTCGGCCAACAATCTGCTCACTACCGTGGCCTGGCGGATCGGCGGGCGGACCGATTACGCCCTTGAGGGGAGCGTCTTCATCGCTGGCGCCGTGGTCCAGTGGCTGCGGGACGGCCTGGGGATCATCGCCGCGTCGGCGGATGTGGAGAGGCTGGCCGCCCAGGTGGCCGACACGGGGGGGGTCTATCTGGTGCCGGCCTTTGCGGGCCTTGGGGCGCCCCAGTGGGATCCCTATGCCAGAGGGACGATCGTGGGCATCACACGCGGAACCAAGGCCGCCCATATCGCCCGAGCGGCCCTGGAAAGCATCGCCTATCAGTCCATGGACCTGTTGGACTGCATGAGGTCCGATTCAGGGATCGCGATCGGCGAGATGCGCGTCGACGGGGGCGCCACGGTCAACGATGCCCTGATGCAGTTCCAGGCGGACGTCCTCGGGATTCCGGTCTTGCGGCCGCCTGTCCTGGAGACCACGGCCCTGGGGGCCGCCTATCTGGCCGGGCTGGCCGTGGGGATCTGGAAGGACGTTGCCGAGATCGGCGCAGGGGTGCCCGTGGAGAGGCGCTTCATGCCGGCCATGGACCGCGGGCGCGTCGATCGCCTGATCCGGGGCTGGAAGCGGGCGCTGGAGCGGTCCCGGGCCTGGGCTGAGGACTGAGGACTCTCCAAAAAAAGGCATCCCCGCGCCGTCTGCCGGTGCAGGGATGCCTTCCGATGAGATGGGGGTGGGTTTTAGATGGGCTTCACGTTTTCCGCTGCCGGGCCTTTGGGGCCTTGCTTGACGTCGAAGCTGACCCGTTGCCCTTCCGTCAGCGTCCTGAATCCAACGGCCTGGATGGCGCTGTGATGGACGAACACGTCACCGCCCCCGTCTTGTTCGATGAAGCCAAACCCCTTCTGTTCGTTGAACCATTTCACCTTTCCTTCCGGCATCGTCTGCATCCTCCTTTCTTTGTCACCGCGTTCCCTTAAGTCGGATTTGCACAATGACGGAAAGCAAAAAAGCCACCAAAGGTCAAAAAGCTTGGTGGCCGCCTTCATCAATCCGTGTGACTCAATCCAAACTTATTGTAATCGATAAATTATGCGGTTCCCGGATGGATGTCAAGGATTAATTCACAGCTTCTGGGGAGGGGCAGGGCTCATCCCTGGCGTCGCGGGGGCCTGATGCTGAAGACCACGGGCAGCGTAAAGGCGATCATCATCAGTCCGACGAAGAGAAAGGGACAGCGGTAGCCCAGCCAAGAGGCCATGATTCCCCCCAGGAAGGGGCCGGCGGCCATTCCCAGGGAGGTCATTGATGAGGTCAGGCCGTAGGCTTTTCCGTAGCTGTTCGGGGGGATCAGCCTCCCCACGAGGGCGTTCATCGTGGGCAGGATGCCGCCCGCCGCCAGTCCATAGAGGACCCGCATTAGGGCGAGCTGGGCGATGCTCTGGGCCACTCCGTGCAGGAACAGACTCAAAGCGGTGAGCAGGAGGTTCAGGACGATCAGGGGTTTGTAACCCACCCGGTCGCTGAGCCAGCCGATCCCGCCTGCGGCCAGGGCGGACGTCCCGCCGCTGATGGCGAACAGGAGGCCCGTTGTCGAGGCAATCCCGCCCCGCCCCGGTCCGTAGACCGATTCGATGAAGAGGGGCAGGATGGGAGCGACGAAGTGGACGGTGAAGTGGAAGAGGAAGAAGAGGCCGAGCATTGCGGGAAACCCGCCGTAGGCTAAAAGCGAGAAGAGGTGTCTGCCTTCCCGAAGCCCCTCTTCGGGACGCTGGAAGTCCTCCCGTGCCCGGAAGAGGACGAGCAGCCCACCCATCAGGAGCAGGAGCCCCCCGACCATGAAGGTGCAGCGGTAGCCCATGGCATCGGCTAGAAGTCCCCCGATCCAGGGTCCCAGGGTCATGCCCAGGAATACCGCCACCTGCATGAGCCCCAGACTGTAACCCAACCGGCTCTTGGGGACGACCGTGGAGATCATGGCGATCGATGCCGAGATGGTGCCCGTCGTGGCCCCGGAGAGGAGCCGAAGGACAAGGAGCTGCCAGACATCGCTGACCAGCCCCATAGCGAAGGTGATGACGGCCCCGCCGAACATGGCCCTCTCGACCATGATCTTTCGGCCGTGCCGATCCGCGAGCGATCCCCAAAGCGGGGAGAAGAGGGCCATGACCAAGGCCCCGGAGGCCGTCAGGCCGCCTGCCCAGACAGGGACCAGGGACTCCTGGACCCCCAGTTCCCGGATGTAGAAGGGGAGAAAGGGCAGCACGAAGGCAAAACCCACGATGGACAGAAACTGGGCGATGAACATCGTGTAGAGGGTCACCGCCCAGGACTGTTCTCCGTGCGAGGGGGAGGATTCAGACCGAACCTTCATGCTCAGGGGCCTCAGCCGGATGGGGGCGCAGCGTACAGGCCTCCTCCGGTTAACGCTTGACGAGCAGGACCGGCAGCGGCGATTTCCGGATGACCTTTTCGGAGACGGAGCCGAGAAGCATCTCCCGGATATTGCTCAGCCCATGGGATCCGATGATGATCGCCGAAGCCCCTTCCTCCTCGGCCACCTTCATGATCTCCGTGAAGGGGATGCCGACCTCGATCCGGGTCTTGACTGCGATCCCCTTTTCCCGGAGCCGCTGGGCGATCTTGGCGATCTCCTCTTGGGTTTTGGCCATCAGATCTTTTTCGACGTTGACGGGCACCAGGGTGTTGTAACGGGACATGGCCCTGGCAACCATATTGATCTCCCGCTGGTCGATGACGTGGAGGACCACCACCTCCTCCGTACATTGTCCCCCCATCGTTTCGAGGTAGTCGATGCATTTTTCCGCGATTTCCGAAAAATCGGTGGGATAGAGAAGCTTCTTTAACACGAGGGGCCTCCTTTCAATGGTGCTTCCGTTCTGGACGTTCCGATCCCGGCATCGCCGGGCGTTCAGGGCCGTTTCTGCAAGTCAAGGCGCTTCGTTATAGACTTGCCTGCTGCGAAAGTCAACGCGCAGGTCGTATTTCTCCTGCTATTGGTTCATCTTTTACATTGACAATTGTTCCAGTCGAAGATATTAATACGAGGGGAGGTTATTGCCAGACAAGGTCAACGCCTCCCCGCGTCTTGAAACACCCGATATCCGCATGACCCCAGTGCTTCCCGATCTCTTGAAACAGGCAGGGCCGGTCCGGGGATGGATGAACGGCGACGGCCGATAACTTCCGTCCGGACATCACGATACCCCAATCCCCTTGGCCTTCTGCCATAAGATACCGTTCCAGAACGACAGGATATTGGAATGACGGAAACATCCCGGAAGGACTCCGATCACTCGCCTTCGCCCTTGCCCTTGGCGGATCAGGGGGAACTCCTGCATGCCGTCTTCGCCGACGCCCCCCTCGGCGTCTGCCTCAAGGACCGCCAGGGGCGGTATGTGATGATCAACCGGGCCGGCGAACGGCTCATCGGCCGGTCGGCCGTGGAGATCGTCGGCCGTGACGATCGGGACCTCTTTCCCCCGGACGAGGCGGAACGGATCATGGCCGTCGACCAGCGGGTCATGGCCGACGGCCAGCCCTGGGTGGGCGAGGAGGGGCTGACGTCCGGTCCGGCGCAAGGGGGCATCCTGACAGGCCGATGTCCCTGCCGTGACGGACAGGGCCGCGTCATCGGGATCGCCGGAATCATTCAGGACGTCCAGGACCACCGGGATCGCGACGCCGCCCTCCGCCAGAGCGAGCAGCAGTACCGGTCTATCGTGGAGGGATGCCACGACGCCATCTGCGTCTTAAGCAGCCAGTCCCGCATCGTTTATGCCAACGAGGCCCTGTGCCGGCTTTCCGGTTACTCCCGCGAGGAACTCTTCTCCCGGAATTTCCTCGATTTCATCGTCGAGGAAGACCGGCAGCGGGTCGCGGACTGCTATGAACGCCGGCAGCGGGGGGACCAGCCTCCTTTCAGCTATGGGATCGCCTGCATCCTGCGGGACGGTTCCCGTCGCGATGCCGATTTAAAAGTCTTTGCCTTTCGAGATACGGCGGGACGGCTACGGACGGTCTGCCAGATCTTCGACGTCACGGAGGCCCGGAGGATGGAAGGGGCGCTCCGCAAGAGCGAGGAGCGCCTGCGACGGATCACGGACAATATGGTGGACCTGGTCATCCAGGTCGATCTTGAGGCGGTGATCGAGTTCGTCTCCCCCTCGGTGAAGAGGTTGCTCGGCTACGAGATCAGGGAACTGATCGGGCGAAATCTTGCGGGTTTCTTCAATGTGGAGGATATGGAGCATTCGCTGCCCATCCTGAGCAGGGCCGTTCAAGGGGAGACCAAGGTCGAACTGCGCATCCGGCATCGCGACGGACGGGACCTCTGGTTCGAGGTGGTCGGCAACGCCATCCGCCGCGACGATGGCCGGATCATCGGGGCTGTTCTGGGCGGCCGGGACATTACGGAGAAGAAGGCGATCGCCGAGGACCTGCGCCAGAGCGAGGAGAAATTCCGCGCGTTGACGGAAAGCACCATCGTGACCATCTGCGTGATCCAAGGGGATGAGTTTCGGTATGTCAACCCCGCCTTTACCGCCCTGACGGGTTACACCCTCGAGGACCTGGCGGGGATGAAATTCTGGGACGTCGTCGCCCCGTCCATGCGGGACATGGTGCGGGAACGCGAATTCGCCCGGCAGCGCGGGGAACAGGTCCCCTTCCGCTACGAGATGAGGTTCGTCACCAAAGCCGGGGAGGAACGGGTGGCGGATTTCGGTGCAAGTTACATCAAGTTGGGTAACCGACCGGCGATGATCGGGACGGTATTCGATATCACCGACCGGAAAATCAAAGAAGATGAACTGCGCCTCAGCGAGGAGCGCTATCGAACGATCCTCGAAAACATCGAGGACGGCTATTTCGAAGTGGATCTGGCCGGCAATCTCATGTTTGCGAGCGAGCCCTGTCTGAAGATCACCCAGTCCCCTTGGGAAGTGATGAACGGGATGAACTTCCGCCAGTACACCCCGAAAGAGGATTGGCCGAAGGTTTACGAGAGTTTCTACCGGGTCTTTTCCACTGGTGAGGCCATCAAGGGGCTCGACTGGGACGTGGTCCGGATGGACGGCTCACGGCTGCATATCGAGTCCTCCGTGTCGCTGATCCGCGATGCCCAGGGACGGCCGACGGGCTTCAGGGGGATCATCCGGGATGTTACGGAGCGCAAACGGGCCGAGGAAAACGTGCAGTGGATGGCCTACCACGACCTCCTGACGGGTCTCCCAAACCGGGCCCTCTTCTACGACCGTACGGCCATGATCCTGGCCCAGGCCAAGCGGAAGGGGAGGCCCTTCGGCGTCATGATGCTGGATCTGGACAAGTTCAAGGACATCAACGACAACTTTGGGCACGACATCGGCGACGAGGTTCTGATCGCCATCGCCAATCGTCTCAAGAGGCTCCTGAGGGACGAGGACACCGTGGCGCGCACCGGAGGGGACGAGTTCGTGATCCTCCTGCCGGAGGCGGGCGGCGATCGGAGTGTGGGGCATGTCACGGAGAGGATCATGACGGCCTTCGCGGAACCCCTGGTTGTCCGGGAAAGATCCTTTTTTGTCTCCTTCAGCATCGGCACGGCCATCTATCCCGAGGACGGCGATCACATCGACACCCTCATGCGGTGTGCCGACCAATCCATGTATCGGTTCAAGGCCCAGAGAGGGGTCCCCGTCTTTTCCTCCTGAACCCGTTTTTCCAACCGATTTCCTGGCCGGTCCGCGATTGGCCCATGGGTCGCCCGGCTCCGTCTCAGGGTGATGGTTCCGCTTGACCCGGCCCCTGTTTTGTGCACAGGATCACCCCATTCGGGAAGGGATTCGCCGGACTTTATTTGGACAGGCCGGAATTGAGGATGGAGTAAGGGGGTGGGGCCGATGGGTTTGAAGCAGATCTTGATCGCCCTGGGGCTGATGGCCGTCAGCGTGGTTATCCTGACGGCGACGAAGACCTACGGGATTTGGGTGATCTCCGGGATCGCCGTCGTCCTGTTCGTTCTCGGGCTTCTCCGGAAGGAGGGGACCCCACGGGACTCGGCTGGGGGGACCAAACCGGATCCTGACGCACGGGATCGTGATTCCTGAGAGGATGGGGCGCGGGTCCATGGGAACGAACGAAACCCGGCTTGAGCAGAGGATTCCCCTCGTCGTCCTGCCGGAGGGGTACAGAGGCAAGATTCTCCTGGTCCTGGTTTCCCTCGGGGCCGAGCGCCTGGTGGTCCTCCGTTCCGGCGACCTCTGGCACCGGGAGATCCTCCGCAGTGCCGAGGCCGAGATCCGGGATCGGATCCCCGGGGCTAAAGTCGCCGAACTGGGCGGAGCCTTCCTCCGCTTCGAGACGGACGGATCGATCCTCGTCTGGGGGGGCAGCGACGAGTTCGGGGCCTGCGACCATGCCTACGTGGCAACGCTCCTGAAGGGGGTCTGGCCGGAACGGCGCGTCCTGTACGCTGGAGAAATGCCTTGACTTTGCCGGCGGCCAAGCGTACAAGAAAAAAAACCCGGAGGGTGCGGGGCGGGTTCCTTTATAGCGAGCCGGTATAGGCGGGATATCGAGAGAGGAATGACGAACGAAGCCGCCAGACTCTTCAGAGTCTAGGCGGCTTTTTTTTTCACCGGTTCGGGGGTGGTCTCCGGTGGGACGCCTTGCAACGAAAAAAGGGGCGAATCCGTTCCTCCCAGGGAGGGGCACGGTTCGCGATGAAATAAGGAGGGGTGAAATGAACAAAAATCTTTATGTGGGAAACCTGTCCCAGAATGTGACGGAAGAGGATCTGAAGAACAATTTCTCCGAGGCGGGGGCAGTCGCGTCGGTGTCGATCATCAAAGACAAGTTTTCAGGCGTATCGAGGGGGTTCGGCTTCGTCGAGATGCAGACCGAGGAGGGAGCCCAGGAGGCGATTAAGCGGTTCAACGGCGGCGAACTCGACGGCAAAACGATCTCTGTCAACGAGGCCAGGCCGAAGCCGGAATCGGGCATGCGCCGAAACGGCGGCGGCTACAGGGGAGGCCGGGGCCGGTACTGACAGCCTGGGTTAAGGGCGATGGCGAAACCCGCCGCGGGTTCCCCCTGCAGCGGGTTTTTTTGTTCTTTCCCTCTCCTTGTGCCGATCGTCGGCGGGTGCCGAATCTCCGGTCTGTTTGCCCGAAAATCCCTGAGGTCAACGGGTCGCAAGAGGGCGAACGCCCTCAGATCCGACTCAGGACGGCCGCCTGGATGTGGGCGTCGAGCAGCGCCTCGATCTTCTGACGGTCCCATCCCGTGTAGACGTCCCTCTTCTCGATGATGAAGGTCGGATAGCGTCGGATCCGGTGCAGGAGTGATTTATAGATTCCCAGAGGAGATTGGGCGTCGATCAGACGGATGCTGATCCGGTGACGGTAAAGACGGCCGAGCTCGCCGAGCCATTCGCCGAGTTTGACCAGCTCTTCCTTCAACTCGGCCGGGTAATCGGCCATGTCCTGGCAGTGGGTGCTGCCCTTCAGGCCGGCCTCGCCGAGTATCAACTCGCAATGGGCGCACGTTCCAAAGGCGGTGATCAGATTGCTGACCACCTCCACCTTAAGCGGTTTCATCATGTCCTTGCCCCTCGAAAAGGTTGGGATACAAAAGGGGCGGCTCATGAGGCGCTTCTCGGTGACGGCTGCGGCGTACCCGGTACTTGAAACGGATTCAGTACGATGTGCAGGAAATCCCTCTTGTTACGGCAGAAATATATTGGGTGTCCGAGGGTTTGTCAAGGGTCGGCGCAGGTAATTTTTCACACCGGCCGGACATCCGGAGCGGCGGCCGGCCGTGCCTTATCCGGGTCGGTCGGCAGGTCGGGGGCCTCTCCCGGGGCGTCCGTCCGGTCGGCACCGGCCGTCTCGGCCAGGAGCGGCCGGGTGGTCTTGTCAATTCCCTCCAGCGGTTCGATTTCCCGATCCGATCCGGCCCCCAGTTCCCTGAACTTGCGGGCCGCGACCAGGACCCGGGTTTCGAAGGAGCCGATGGTCCGGTTGTAACCCTCCACGGCCCCGTCCAGGTTCTTTTTCAGGGAGGCCAGGTGGTCGGCCATCGTGGCGATCCGCTCGTAGAGGGAGCGTCCCAGGCGGCTGATCACCTCGGCGTTTTCCGCGAGCTTCTCCTGACGCCAGCCGTAGGCGACCGACCGGAGCAGGGCGATGAGCGTCGTCGGCGTCGCCAGGATCACCCGCTGGTCCACGCCGTATTCGATCAGGCCGGGATCCTGCTCCAGGGCGGCGCTGAAGAACGTCTCTCCCGGCAGGAAGAGGACCGCGAACTCCGGCGCCGGCTTGAACTGCTCCCAGTAGGCCTTGGCCCCCAGGGACTGGAGGTGGACGCGGATCTGCCGGGCATGGTCCTTGAGCTTGGCCGTCCGTGCGGCCTCGTCGGGGGCCTCCAGGGCCTCCAGGTAGGCCTGGAGCGGGGCCTTGGCGTCGATGACGATTTTCTTCCCGTTGGGGAGCCGGACGATCATGTCGGGCCTGAGGCGGCCGTTTTCGGTCGCGGCCGACTCCTGCTGAACGAAGTCGCAGTACTCGACCATTCCGGCCATCTCCACGACCCGCTTGAGTTGGATCTCGCCCCAGCGCCCGCGAACAGAGGGCATCCGGAGGGCTCGGACGAGGTTCGCCGTCTCCCCTTCGAGACGGCCCTGGCTCAGGGCCAGGGACTTGAGCTGCTCAGTGAGCGTGGCATAGGCGCCCGTGCGGGCCTGCTCAATCTCGCGGATCCGGCCGTCGACCTTCTCCAGGGACTCCCTCAGAGGCCGGACAAGATCGTCGATCGCCTGCTGGCGGGAGGCGAGGTCGCTCTTGGCGCCTTCCTGGTATTTCTCCAGGGTCGTGCGGGCCAGTTCGAGGAAGGAGAGATTGTTGTTCCGGAGGGCCTCTGCGGAGAGGGCCTGGAAGGCGTCGGAGAGCTGACGGCGGGCATCTTCGATCAGGGCGAGCTTCTCCTCGGCGGCGCGGCGTTCCTCCTGACGCCTTGTCTCTGCCTCCCTCAGGCGGGTCTGCAGATCCCCGGTTTGGGCCTGAAGGCTCCCGATAAGGGCCTCCTTCGACCGGATCGCCTCTTCCAGTTCGGGGATCCGGTTGTTTTTCTCCTCTGCGGCCGAACGGCGCTCAGTCTGGAGGGTCAGCTCGGCGCGCAGCGAGGCGAGATCGTCCTGAGCAGAGGCCAGATCCTCCTTCGACTGCCGGAGCTGTTCCTCCCTGCCCTGGAGCCGTTCGGCCAGGGCGGCACGCTCGGCCTCGCCGCCGGCCGGGACATGCAGCCGGAAGATAAGATACCCCGCCGCACCACCCGCGGCCAGCCCCAGGAACAGCCATCCCAACCCTTCGATCCCCATTCCCCTCACCCCTCTTTACATGTATTGCAGCGCCCCTCAGGGGAGCCGTAGCCTGCGGCGGCTCCGGTCCCGTCAGCCGTACCCTAGCTCCTCAAGCCGCTCTTCGCCGATCCCGAGGAAATGGGCCACCTCGTGGACGACGGTGATCTCGATCTCCCGTTCCAGTTCGGCGAGGGTTTCGCACATCTCCTCCAGCGGCTCCTGGAAGATATAGATCCTGTCCGGGTGGAGGGGGGGTGGCGAAAAGAAGGAGTGATCTGCGAGCGAAACCCCGTCGTAGAGGCCCAGGAGCGGCTCGTCGGGGGGATAGCCCATCTCTTCGAGCATCCGGGGGTCTGGGCGGCTGCGGACGGTGAGGACGACCTCGCCCATCCGCTCCCGGATTTCCGCCGGGATCCGGTCATAGGCCCGCCGCACCGCCCTGTCGAACTCCTTCCGGCTCAGTTTCATGCCCAAATGAGAATGACCTCTGAAAAGATATCCGCCGTCTTGGAAATGGGACGACGTCGTCGAAACGGAACCTGCCTGTCTTTCCCGCTCCCGCCATCAGAGACCGACCCGCCTTCGCCGGCCGCAGGAATTATACACAGGAACGGCGAAAAGGCCAAGCGGGATCCTTCTGCCTACCGATCGGTAAGATTCCTCTTGACAGGCGGCTGCCAATCCTGTATTTACCGCCCGGTATAATTGGAGAGGTTCGAACGGTTATGAAGGAAAATGGCAATCCGATCAGAAGGGAGGGGCGCCGGGTGAAGGCGGATGGAAAATCCCCGAAATCCGAGGGGCCCATCAGGGAGGCGCTGATGAAGGCGGCGCTTAGGCAGTTCACGCGGAGGGGCTACGCTGCCACGACGGTCCGGGAACTCGTGGAGGAGGCCGGGGTGACCAAGCCTGTCCTTTACTACTACTTTGCAAGCAAAGAGGGGCTCTTTCTGGAGCTGATGCGGACGCATTTCGGACGCCTCGGGGCCCTGATCGATCGGCATCGGGGCCGGGGCGGGAGCGTCCGGACACGCCTCATGGCGATGCTCGATGACGGCTTCACCTACGTCCAGCAGGAGCGGGACTTCATCCGCCTGATGCACGCCGTCTACTTCGGCCCGCCGGGAGAGGCCCCCTATTTCGATTTCGATGCATACCACCAGCGCTACCACGATCAGATCGCCCAACTCCTCGAGGAGGGGATCGCCGAAGGGGAAATCCGGCCGGGGGATGCAGGGGATATGGCCTGGATCATCCTAGGGACCGTGGAGATCGCGATCGAGGATCAGATCTGCAGCCAGGCCTCCCGGATCGACCGGGAGACCCTCCAGAGGCTCCTCAATCTCATTTTCGACGGCCTGTCGGTCAGCAGGGGAAAGGACAAGAAGGCATGAAGAGGTTCCTGGGCTCTGTGGTCTGGGTGGCACTGATTCTTTTGGCTGCCGGCTGTTCGCCCGGCGGGGATGCCGCCAAGCCGGCAGCCGAGACCGTCCGTCCGCCGGTGGCCGTGGAAACGGCCGTGGCTGCCCCCAGGACCATCGCGACAGGGGTCGACGTGACGGGCTCCCTGGCCCCCAAGTTCGAAGTGGACGTGAAGTCCGAGGTGACGGGGCTCGTCCGCGAAATCTACGTCACCGAGTGGGTCCGGGTCGAGAAGGGGGCCCCCCTGGCGAAGATCGATCCGAGGGAGCAGGAGGCCCTTACCAAGAGGACCGAAGCCGCGCTGGAGTCGGCAAAGGCCTCACTCCTCCAGGCCCGGGTGGTTGAAAACCGTTCCCGGCGCGAACTCGAACGGATGAAGCAGCTCAGGGATGCGGGCCTGGCCACGCAGCAGGCCCTCGACGATGCCGGGACCGAGGCGGAGGCCGCCTCCTCCCGGGCCGAAGCGGCTGATGCCCAGGTCCGCGCCGCCCAGGAGGATCTCAGCCAGGTCAAGACCCGCCTGTCGAAAAGCCTGATCGTCGCCCCCATGGCGGGGACGGTCTCGGAGCGGCGAGCGAACGTGGGCGATCTGGTCGGCGAGACCGGTGCGAACCAGGTGCTCTTTCACATCGTGGACAACCGCCTCCTGAACCTCACCGTGACCGTCCCGTCGGTGGCGATAGCGGACCTGCGCCCCGGGCAGCCTTTGGAATTCACGACGGACGCCCTTCCGGGACGGATCTTCCGGGGGACGGTGATGTTCATCAACCCCTCCGTCGGCGAGGCGGACCGATCGCTTCGGGTAATCGCGGAGGTAAGGAACCTTGCCGGCGAACTCAAGGGGGGCCTCTTCGTCAAGGGACGGATCGTGACCGGGAGTCGTGACGGCGTCCTGGTCCCCCGGGAGGCCCTCTCGGCCTGGGACGTGGTCGGAAAGAAAGCGCGGCTCTTCGTGGCCGCGGGGGAAAAGGCAGTCCTCCGGGAGGTCCGGACGGGCCTGGTGACGGGAGCGGGGGTGGAGATCCTCTCGGGCCTTGCGCCAGGCGAGACCTACATCGTCCGGGGGGCCTTCAACGTCAAGGAGGGCGACCGCCTGATCATCGTCCGCCCGAAGGGGGTCTGAGCGATGGTCCTCTCGGATCTGTCCATCAAACGCCCGGTTTTTGCTACCGTCATGGTCCTGGCCCTGGTGACCCTGGGGGCCTTCTCATACCGCTGGCTTCCTGTCGAGATGTATCCGAATGTGGAAATTCCCGTCATCTCCATCGTGACCAAGTTCCCAGGCGCCTCCCCGGAGAGCGTTGAGCGCGAGGTCTCCAAGCGCCTGGAGGAGGCCGTCAACGGGATCTCCGGTGTGAAGCACGTCATCTCCTATTCTCGTGAGGGAGTCTCCACGGTGGTCGTGGAGTTCCGCTTGGAGGAACGCCTCAATGACGTGATCCAGGAGGCCCGGGCCAAGGTGAACGGAGTCCGTGGCCTCCTCCCCAAGGGGATCGAGGACCCGATCATTCAGAAGATGGACATCGCCGCCATCCCTGTCGTCTCGCTGGCGATCCAGTCACAGACCCTCTCTCCCCGGGACCTGACGGTGCTTATCGAGAAACGGATCAAGCGGCGCTTCGAGGGGATTTCCGGAGTCGGCAAGGTGGATCTCGTCGGAGGCTCGAAGCGCGAGGTCAACGTGATCCTGGATGCCAACCGGCTTTCGGCCCTGGGGCTTGGCGTCGATGCCGTGGTCACCGGCCTTCGGTCGGAAAACGTGAACACCCCTCTCGGGAGGCTCAACCGCGGCGCCACGGAGGTTAACCTCCGCATCTCCGGCAAGCCCGACCGCGTCGAGAAGTTCCGGGAGATGGTGATCGCCGAAAGGAACGGCCGGCCCATCCGACTGGGCGAGGTGGCCCAGATCCATGACGGGATCGAAGAGCAGCGCTCGCTGGGCATGGTGGACGGTGTCCCGGCCGTATCCCTGGACATCATCAAACAGTCGGGGGCGAACATCGTGGCGGTCGCCGACCTGGTCAAGGAGACGGCTGAAGGACTCAAGCCGGAACTCCCGCCGGGGACCGAGATCCGTGTTGTCCGTGACAGCTCCGTCTTTACGCGGGAGTCCTTGGAGGACGTCCAGCAGACTCTGCTCCTGGGCGGTCTCCTCACAATCCTGATCGTCTTCTGCTTCATCAACTCCTGGCGCTCCACGGTGATCACGGGGCTGACGCTTCCGGTCTCGGT